>CAZALW010000347.1:0-3407 GCA_964485705.1 uncultured Thiotrichaceae bacterium | reverse complement strand
GACTCAAATCAGCTTCCCCTCGCTACGATTTCTATTCTCGGACAAGCTCCTAGCCAAACTGGCCTGAATAACACCTGAACCCAATGTCTCCCAAGCAATCAAAACCCCTAAGTTACCGTGATGCCGGCGTTAATATCGATGCCGGCAATGCCTTTGTCGAAAAAATAAAAACCAGTGTTGCCAAAACGATGCGCCCGGGAGTTTTGGGTAGTCTGGGTGGATTTGGCGGTTTATTTGAGTTACCCGAAGGTTATAAGCAGCCGGTACTGGTTTCTGGCACTGACGGCGTTGGCACCAAACTTAAGCTGGCGATTGATTTAAACAAACACGATACCATCGGCATTGACCTGGTCGCAATGTGCGTTAACGATATTCTGGTACTGGGTGCCGAGCCGCTGTATTTTCTGGATTATTACGCCACCGGTGAACTAAATACCGACGTTGCCGCCAGTGTTGTAGAAGGTATTGCCGAAGGCTGTCGTCAATCCAATGCCGCTTTAATCGGCGGCGAAACGGCAGAAATGCCAGGCATGTATAGCAAAGGTGATTATGACCTTGCCGGCTTCTGTGTCGGCGTGGTTGAAAAACAAAAGATCATTGATGGTTCAAAAGTAAAAGCAGGTGATGCCATGATTGCCATTGGCTCAAGTGGCCCGCATTCCAATGGTTACTCACTGGTACGAAAAATCATTGAAGTAAGCGGTGCCGACATCAACGCTGACCTTGATAATCAGACCGCTAGCCCAGGCAAATCGCTGGGTGATATCCTACTCGCACCCACTCGAATTTATGTCAAAGCCATTCATGCTTTACTGCCCCAATTCGATATTCACGCCATGGCGCATATCACTGGTGGTGGTTTACTGGAGAATATTCCACGGGTTTTACCTGAAAAAACACAGGCGATTATTGACACAAACAGTTGGCAACTACCGGAAATTTTTCAGTGGTTACAGCAAAACGGTAATGTAGAAGACAACGAAATGTACCGCACCTTTAACTGTGGCGTAGGCATGGTGTTAATGGTAAACACAAACGATGCAGATGCCATAGTATCAATGTTAAATCAGCAGGGTGAAAACGCATGGCGACTAGGCAGCATTAAAACGGGCACTGTCGAAGCCGGTGATAAAGATCAGGTTATTTTTAAATAACAACAGTAGTAATGGATAAGAAAAAGGTATCACTTGTCGTCCTTATATCCGGTGACGGCAGTAATCTGCAAGCCATAATCGATGCTATAAAAAATAACGAGCTCAATGCCCAAATAAAAGCCGTTATCAGCAATCAGGTTTCCGCAGGCGGGCTGGATCGTGCTACAAGGGAAAATATCACCAGCCATGTGGTCGAGCATAAATCCTATCCCTCACGAGAAACATTTGACCAGGCGATGAGTCAGATCATTGATGCCGCCAGAGCAGATCTTGTGGTACTGGCGGGTTTCATGCGTATATTAAGCAAGCCTTTCATTGAACATTATCAACATCGTTTAATTAACATCCATCCTTCATTATTGCCTAAATACAAAGGCCTTAATACACATCAACAGGTGCTGGACAATAACGACACAATACACGGTGCCAGCGTGCATTATGTCAGCCATGAACTCGATAGCGGCCCCGTTGTCATACAGGCTGAGATTTCGGTGTTTGCAGCAGATACCGCTGAAACTTTAGCTGCACGCGTTTTAGATGAAGAGCACCAAATATACCCGATAGTTATACAAATGATCGCTGATGGGCGGTTATCTTTTGATAACAACCAGTTAAACCTTGATGACAAACCTTTAACCTCAGCATTACTCTGGAAAAAAAATCAACTAAATAAACCATGATACACAAACAACCTTTTCGCCTGTTGCAACTGCTAATTATAGTTATCACACTATTTTCTCATCATCTGCATGCCGCTCATGCACTGCCCGAATTTACTGCCCAATACGCTATCGAAAAATTTAATACAAAAGTCGCTGAAGCACATTACCAGTTAAGCCACGCTGATGCAGGCTATAAATTTACTCAAAATACAAAGTTAGTTGGCTTCGCCCGCATGCTTGCCAATGGCACAGCATCAGTTGTTAGCTATGTTGATATAGTAGGTGATAATTTATTACTGACAAAACACAGCTATACACAAACCGGCGATAAAAAAAACAGGAATGAAGACTTCAACATACTGTGGAATACGCATAAAAATATGCTCAATGGGAAAATAACCGGTGTTGTCAGAAACAAAAAAATAGACCTTCGAATCAACACAGAAATCTGGGACATTCTTTCTTTCCAGATTCCATTAATGATTGAAGCGACTGAAAACATTAAAGAGTATCCATACCGGGCGATACTTAAAGGTAAAATTAACGACTACAACTTTGTTTTAACATCAATCAAAAAAATTGTGTTTGCTGGCAAAGAATATAAAGCACTACAGCTAGTACGTACCGATCCGGATAAAAACAGGCAGTTACATATCTGGTTAATACCGGCACTAAATAATATACCTGTTATTATAGAAAACTACCGTAACGGCAAAGAACACTCACGCATGCAACTTGAAAGTGTTAGTTTTAATAATAAAACGTCGCTTAACAACCAAACCACCGATCAACAAATTTATAGTGATAGCAGCGATGACTTCTAACTTAGACAATACGGATAAAAGCAATGTTGGACAGACTCAATATGACGGCCCAAGCAAATCTCAACTTAAGCGTGACAGCCATCATCTCATTGATGTTGGTGAAGATATATTAAAACTCTCAGATGAAGATAGAGCTTCATTAAATTTACCGGATGAACTCATTGATGCGATATCAACAGCATTAAAAATAAAATCCCGGAGCGGACTGAAAAGGCAACGTTTGTACATAGGAAAATTATTGCGCTCCATCGATAGCGAAAGCATAGAAAGTCAGTTAAGAAAAATACAACATCGCCACGACACCAATACTGCACATTTTAAACGTCTGGAAAAATGGCGTGATAGCTTAATTGACAATGATAAAACAACGCTCAATGAAGTTATTTCACGTTACCCTGAAATTGACAGGCAGCATATCAATCAACTGATTCGCACTGCTTGCCAAGAAAAACAAAGAAACAAAGCACCGACCGCTTCACGTAAGTTATTCAAATATCTTCACGAGATGGAAGAGCGAAAAGATAGTAAATAATAAATAATGAATCGCGTCATTCCCGCATGGCATTAGCGGGAATCTACTGTCTGAAAAATGGATTCCTTCTAACAACATGAAGGAATGACGAATAGTGTTGTGTCATCGACCAGAGGGAGAGATCTTATGTCACCGTAGAATAAGATCTCTCCCTCTGGTCGAGATGACTGTAAAAAGGGAAATAGTTAATAGCAAAAAAGCTGGTGTGTGAATAGCAGTTGGTTTTAAAATTCAC
>CAZALW010000346.1:0-3413 GCA_964485705.1 uncultured Thiotrichaceae bacterium | reverse complement strand
GCTAATCCTATGGATTTAAAATCTTCTTCGGAGCTAGCCTGCTGTGGACTGAAAGTTTTAGTCTGTGCCGTTGCTTGCTCATCTTTATCCAGAACGATGATAAAAAGTTCTGCTTCATCTACCCCTTGAATAGGTGTTAGAAGCTGAATATTTCCTTTTTTGTACAGGGCTTTTACGGTTTGCATGTTTTTAGTCTTTAGTTGTTAGTCTTTAGTTGTTAGTCTTTAGTCTTTAGTCTTTAGTCTTTAGTCTTTAGTCTTTTGACTGATGACTTACGACTTACAACTAACGACTGATATTGACCAATCTGTTGCATACAAGTCTTTCTCATATTACTCTCATCAGCCTGCACCTTGTGCCATTCTACTATCATTTTTAATGCGGTTGGCAAATCCCATTTTGGCCACCATTGCAACCGGTTATGTGCCTTGGAGCAATCCAGTTTCAGATAATTGGCTTCGTGAGGATGATCGCCTTTATCGATATCCCATGTTGCATCTCCGCCCCACTGCGCTGTCATTTCCTTTACAATCCATCCGACTGACTTTGCATCTTCTTCTCGAGGGCCGAAGTTCCAGCCTTCTGCCCAGTGAGTCCCCTCTTCATACAGTTTTTCGGCTAGATCAATATAACCTGCAAGCGGTTCAAGGACATGCTGCCAGGGTCTGATAGCATTGGGGTGACGAATCTGTACGGTTTCGCCTTTTTCAAATGCTCTAACCATATCCGGTATCAACCGATCTTCTGCCCAATCCCCGCCACCAATTACATTACCTGCCCGAACAGAAGCTATGGCTGTTCGGTGCTGCTTGTATTCTTGTGCAGGAAAATAGGAGTCACGATAAGATGCAATGAGTAATTCAGCACAACCTTTGCTGCTACTATAGGGGTCGTGCCCACCCATGGGTTCATTCTCTCTGTAACCCCATTCCCATTCACGGTTTTCATAACATTTATCGGTAGTGATCATTACCACTGCGCGAACAGATCTACATGCGCGTATGGCTTCGAGAATATGCAGTGTGCCCATGACATTTGTTGCATAGGTTTCTACTGGTTCACGGTAAGAGTAGCGCACCAAAGGTTGTGCTGCCAGATGAAACACGATCTCTGGTTGATGCTCTAAAAATATGGACTTCATCTTGTCCAAATTACGGATATCTTCCCGCAGGCTAATCATCTCATTAGCTACTTCTGCCTGTTCATAGAGACTTGGGGTTGTTGGTGGATCCAGTGAAACACCCACTACTTCAGCACCCATATTCTGTAACCAGAGAGATAACCAGCTGCCTTTAAAGCCTGTATGACCGGTTACAAGAACTTTTTTCCCTTTCCAGAATTCAATATTGATCATCGATTTTTACCATGTTTTCCATGGTGCTCTACCTTCTTGCCACAGTGCTTCAAGATGATGCTTGTCACGTAAAGTATCCATTGGTTGCCAGAATCCGTGATGCTCATAAGCCATTAACTCCCCATCGGCAGCAAGACCTATCAGAGGTTCTTGCTCCCAAACACAATCATCGGCTGTAATTCGATCCAGCACTTTCGGTGATAAAACAAAGAAACCACCGTTTATCATTGCACCATCTCCTTTGGGCTTTTCTTTAAAATTCTTTACCTGCCCATCATAGATATCTAGCGCACCAAATCGTCCTGGTGGATAAGTTGCCGTTAGCGTAGCCTGTTTTCCATGGTGCATATGAAAATCGATACTTTCCTGAATATTCATATCGCCAACCCCATCGCCATAGGTAAAACAAAAAGCTTTGTCATCTTTTATATAGTTTGACACCCGAGCTAAGCGCCCCCCTGTCATTGAGTCATCACCTGTATCTACCAGGGTTACTGTCCATGGCTCGGCTCTTTTTTGATGTACATCCATACGATTTTCTTTCATGCAAAATGTAACATCCGATTGATGCAGGAAATAATTAGCAAAATATTCCTTTATGACATACCCTTTATATCCGCAACATATAATGAAGTCATTTATGCCGTGTGAGGAATACATTTTCATGATATGCCATAAGATGGGTTTCCCCCCCACTTCAACCATGGGCTTGGGCTTTGATTCGGTTTCTTCACTTAACCTTGTACCTAAACCACCTGCCAGAATTACTGCTTTCATTAAATATTTACTCTAAATCTGTTTGTTTAAATGGGGTAAAGGCATCTGCAAAAAAGTTTTTTTCTACAAGCCCCTGTTTTAAAAAATCACTTTTAGCCGCTGCAATCATATCTGGTGAACCGCATGCATATATTTCAAATGTTGCCAGATCAGGAAAATCTTCCATAACCGCCTGATGAACCAGTCCATATCGACCTTTCCATTCATTATCGTTGTCTGAAAGTACTGGCGTAAACGTGATTTTATCATGCTTCTTCTGCCATTCATTGGGTAGTGTCGTATATAAAAAATCTGTAGAACTAACGCCCCAGTAAATATTGATTAAACGATGTGATTTTTTCTCCAGCAAATGTTCCACCATCGCTTTTACTGGCGCAAACCCTGTGCCACCCGCTAAAAAGATTATCGGTGCATCACTATCTCGAACAAAAAAGGTTCCATGTGGCCCATGTAGGCGTAACAAAACCCCGGGTTTTAGCTCCCCAAAAACAAATTGGCTAAATACACCGCTGGAAACTCGACGAATATGCAGTTCAAGTCCATGCTCTCGGTGCTCTGCATTAGCAATAGAATAACTACGTTTCACGCCTTTCCACATCAGGTCTATGTATTGACCCGGCAGATATTGAAGACGAGAGGCGGGGGGTAACCGCAGGAGCAAAATGGCGATATCTTTAGATGGAAAGTCGATACCTTCCACCTTGCAAGGGTAAAGAGCTGGCTCAATTCCATCTAACTCATGATAGTAAGTTGACTCTATTTCAATATCAGTCGCTGGCTTTGCAACACAAGTTAAAATATATCCATCCGCCAGTTCTTTCTCTGATATGCCATCCAGGTTTTTTGGTTGATCCACCCGCCCCTTCAACAATCGGGATTTGCATGCCCCACAGCTTCCATCTCTGCAACTATGAGAAAGGGTGATTTTTGCCTGCATTGCAGCATCCAGTACAGTACACTCATTGTCGACAACAAACTGCTTACCAGATGGTTTTAAGGTAACACTATAAATCATAAATCTTTAGAATATTTAGAATAACCGGGGTCGGAGTAAAATTAATCGCAGATATTAAGCGAAGAATAAACCGAGTTTCTGATTTAATTTCATTTTGAGCCTAATCATCCTAATTATCATTCTTCTTAACTCTTTATAGGCTCAATTTTCTTAGACATAAGGAGACATAAAGGGGTCAAAAAGACATAAGGGGTCAAGTATCATATTTTAAAATAAGGGGTCAAGTATCATATTGACTCTTTATCTTGTTGAGTTTTCTCAGCAATT
>CAZALW010000345.1:0-3420 GCA_964485705.1 uncultured Thiotrichaceae bacterium | reverse complement strand
ATTTAAAATATTTTATTTGCGCTTTTTTCGCGTCTTTTGCGTGTTTCGCGGACTAAATCTTTTCAGCTTTGGCAATGTCCGCTAAGTGTCGAAACCGGTCGTTAAAAATCTAACGTAGTCTGTCAGATTGAAGTACAGACTTATGCAGATTAGCTTTTTATAAAAACTCCCGCAAAACGGGAGTTTTTATTGTTTAACAACAATTAGGTAAAATTCTTGAGTGCAAAATCTGTTGCAGTAAAATTATTATCACGACGCGAGCATTCTGCATTTGAAATTCGTGACAAATTGTTTAAGCGTGATTTTGATGGCGCGACAATTGAGCAGGCTATTGCTGAGCTGCAGCAGGGCGGTTGGTTGTCTGATCAGCGTTTTGCCGAAGCCTATATCCGTATGCGCCAGCAAAAAGGCTTTGGTCCGGTACGCATCGCTATAGAATTAAGTGAACGCGGTGTAAAAGAAAACATTATTGATACCCTTTTACATGCAGATGATGAAGTCTGGCAGCAGACATTGTTACAGCAATATCTTAAAAAATACAAAAATACACCCATTGCGGATTATAACGATAAGGCAAAGCGAATCCGTTTTTTACAATATCGCGGTTTTTCGCTCGATGTAATTTATAATATAGTCAGTTAAATCAATTATTTATTGAATATAGTTAAAGTCATTAATACTATGAAAACAAGTTTAGATTCCAGTTCAGCTTTAAGACAGGCATTCCTCACCTTCTTTAAAAATAAAGGCCATGAAGTAGTGACCAGCAGTTCACTGGTGCCTGGAAATGATCCAACCTTATTATTCACCAATGCAGGCATGGTGCAGTTTAAAGATGTCTTTTTAGGTCGCGATAAACGCAGTTACTCACGCGCCACATCAAGTCAGCGCTGTGTGCGAGCCGGTGGCAAACATAACGATCTGGAAAATGTTGGTTATACCGCACGCCACCATACCTTTTTTGAAATGCTGGGCAACTTCAGTTTTGGTGATTATTTCAAAGAAGATGCTATTCAATATGCCTGGGAATTTTTAACTGAAGTGGCGGGGCTGCCAGCAGAAAAGCTCTGGATTACGGTTTATGCCGATGATGAAGAAGCCGCTGATATCTGGCTGAACACGATTGGAGTCAGTGCAGAGCGTTTCAGTCGTATCGGTGACAAGCCCGGTAAAAAATACCAGAGTGATAATTTCTGGGCGATGGGTGATACCGGCCCGTGTGGTCCCTGTACTGAAATCTTTTATGACCATGGTGAAGAAATATGGGGTGGGCCACCAGGCACGCCAGACGAGGACGGAGATCGTTACATCGAAATCTGGAATCTGGTCTTTATGCAATACAACCGCTCCGCGACAGGCGAAATGAATGCATTGCCAGCACCCTCAGTTGATACCGGCATGGGGCTGGAACGCCTCGCTGCCATTTTACAGGGTGTGCATAATAATTATGATATTGATATTTTTCAGCACTTGATTAAAGCCGCGGCGGCGGCAACTAGCACCACTGATCTTGATAATAAATCCTTACGTGTCATTGCTGACCACATACGCTCCTGTGCTTTTTTATGTGTTGATGACGTTCTGCCTGCCAATGAAGGTCGAGGCTATGTGTTAAGACGCATTATTCGTCGCGCCTGCCGCCATGGTCATCAATTGGGCATGGATGGCTTGTTTTTTCATAAACTGGTGCAACCGCTGGTTGAGGTGATGGCTGAGGCCTACCCCGAACTGGCTGAAGCACAGAACAATGTCGAGCGAATTCTAAAAATGGAAGAGCAGCGTTTTGCCGAAACGCTGGATCACGGCATGAAAATTCTGGAACAGGCTATTAAGGAGCAGACGAGTAAACAGTTATCAGATAAAACCACCACCAGTGGCGTTATATCAGGAGAAACTCTGTTTAAACTTTACGACACTTACGGGTTTCCGGTTGATTTAACTGCGGACATTGCTCGTGAACGTGGTCTAAAAATTGATGAAGCCGGTTTTGATGCCTGCATGGAAGCGCAACGGGAACGTGGCCGCAGTGCCAGCCAGTTTGCAGTTGATTACAACAAAGATATTCAGGTGAGCTGCGAATCCGTCTTCACCGGTTACGATTCCGGTCCTGATCCTGATAAAAAGGAACAGGAGGCGACCGTAGTTGAATTATTTCTTGGCTCCGACTCGATTGAATCTTTGAGTGAAGGCCAACAAGGCATTGTCGTGTTAGACAAAACCCCGTTTTATGGCGAGTCCGGTGGTCAGGTAGGGGATACAGGACTGCTGACCTCATCAACTGCAAGCTTCATAGTAAAGGATACCCAAAAACAGGGAAACAGTGTTTTACATATAGGTGAAGTGCAAAAAGGTTCGATTAACAAAGGTGAACAGCTTAGTGCCGCGTTTGACCTGGAAAGTCGCCAGGCCATCAGCCGCAATCATTCGGCAACACATTTAATGCATGCCGCCTTACAACAGGTTCTAGGTGAACACGTTTCGCAAAAAGGCTCATTGGTGGATGCTGAAAAACTGCGTTTCGACTTTTCTCATTTTGAGCCGGTAAAAAAACAGCAACTCAAACAGATTGAACAAATTGTTAACACACAAATACGTGGCAACAGCGAAGCAATGGCAAATGAAATGCAACTGGAAGCTGCAAAAGCATCCGGTGCCATGGCATTATTTGGTGAAAAATACGATGATGTAGTTCGTGTCGTTACCATGGGCAATACGACAGAAGACAGGCAGTTTTCTACCGAGTTATGCGGTGGCGTACATGTCAAGCGTGTCGGCGACATTGGTTTCTTTAAAATCACTGCTGAAAACGGTATTGCCTCAGGTGTGCGCCGTATAGAAGCCGTGACCGGCGAACCTGCCGTCAACTGGGTTAATGACAAAGAGCAACAGATGGAGGCGCTGGCACAGCTACTAAAAAGCAGCACGGACGAAGTCAACCATAAAGTTGAGCAAATACTTCAAAAGTTGAAAGAACAGGAAAAACAGCTCACCCAGCTAAAAGGCAAAATGGCATCACAGGCTGGCAGTGATTTATCCAGCCAGGCAGAAGACATTGCTGGCGTTAAAATATTAACCGTACAGATTGATGGCGCAGACAGTAATACCTTACGTGAGACGCTGGATCAACTGAAAAACAAACTGGGTTCTGCTGCCATTGTGCTGGCTAGTGAAGAAGCCGGCAAAGTGAAACTGATTGCCGGCGTAACCAAAGATTTAAACAAAAAGATCAAAGCCGGTGAGCTGGTCAATATCGCTGCCAAAGAAGTGGGTGGTAAAGGTGGTGGTCGCCCGGACATGGCACAGGCGGGTGGTTCAAACCCTGCCGCTATTCCACTGGCTTTAGAAGCTGCGAAGAAGTGGCTACAAAGTCAATTGTAAACATTTTGGTAACTATTCCATCCTTTGGTTCGCCTGCCTGCT
>CAZALW010000344.1:0-3428 GCA_964485705.1 uncultured Thiotrichaceae bacterium | reverse complement strand
CTCAGCGGCAATACAGTCACCTATACACCCACTACCAACTACAACGGCAGTGACATTTTCGCCTTCAAAGCAAATGACGGCACGGTAGATTCTGCTCCGGTAACCTTGAGTATCACCATCACCGCGGTGAATGATACCCCCGTAGCTGATGGCAAATTAGCAACCACAAACGAAGATGCCGCAACAACAATCACCTTAACCGGCAGTGACGCTGATGGCGATACACTGACCTATGCCATTGTTGGTAACCCAACAAACGGCACCGTCACCCTCAGCGGCAATACAGCCACTTATACGCCCAGTGCCAACTACAGCGGCAGTGACAGTTTCACCTTCAAAGTAAGCGATAGCACAGTGGCTTCTCTGGCAACTGTAAGCATTACCATACTCAACCTGCCAGAACAACCTGCGAACGTACAGGCAACAGCAAACAGCACACAAGTCAGTCTGAGCTGGGACGCAGCGCCTGATGCCACCGCTTATGATGTTTGTCATGCAAGCGAAAGCATTAGCGACCCGGCTAACTGCGCAACTTTTCAAAATGGCACGCTGTTACTCGGTAGCACCAGCCCAACGCTGATTACCGGGCTAACCAATGGCACCACCTATTACTTCGTGGTGATCCCCAAAAACGCCAACGGTGAAGGCGATGTCAGCAGTGAAGTGAGCGCTACACCCACAGGGCTTAACGGGTTTAACGATACCGGTATGACCCTGTGTGGTGACTACGCCTTTGGCGGCAGTGGTGTCCACAACAAAGACATCAATTGTGTTAATACAACAGACACCGATGGCGATCCCATTCCTCAGGGGCAGGATGCACAGTTAGGACGTGATGCCGACTCTGCCACTAACAACAATAGCGATGGTCACAAAGGCTTTAGTTTTACCAAATTAGACAGCAGCGGCATTGCTTTGGCCAACCAGAGTGGCACCACCTTCAGCTGTGTTAAAGACAATGTCACGGGCTTAATCTGGGAAAGTAAACAAACCGCTACAGGCTTGCATAATAAAGATGATCTATACACCTGGTATAACACCGATGCCGCCACCAACGGTGGTGTTGCTGGCACAGAAAACCTCAACGCCAGTTGCGAAGGTGGTACAAACAATACCACCTGTAATACCCAGGCCTATGTTGTCAGGGTTAATACAGCAACACTGTGTACTGCCAACGACTGGCGCTTGCCGACACGTAAAGAGTTACGTTCACTGTCCAGGCATGACATCACGTGGCCTGCTGCTATAGATGCCACCTATTTTCCCAATACAGCCTACGCTTCGTACTGGTTGTCCTCGACGCTTGCGTTCCGTACCTATGAAGCGTGGACCGTCACTTTCACCACTGGCAGAACCGGCGGGGGCCCTAAGAGTGACAGCCTTCGTGTTCGGTTAGTACGTAGCGGACAGTGATTTTGTCTTTTGTTTTAGCGAGGAGATATGCATAAGCCAGGCAGGGTGGGCATGTTTTTTTGCCCACGCGCTGGCTTAGTATGTGTCTCTGCGTGGGCACAAAGTACGCGCCCACCCTATAGCTGGCTTTAGGCAGCAAGATGCGGCAGATGACACGGTTATCTAAAAGGCGAACTAAAACGCCGTTGCATTCATTATTTAACGATTCAACCAGGAGTAGAATTATGCCCCCAATAAATAGCAAAATAGCGAATAAAAGAATAGCAAATAAAAGAATAGCGCCAGCTTTAAAAAGTTTCTCGATATGTGTACTGACGAGCCTTGCCTTTTACACCACGAGCGTTCATGCAACAACCTGTTCGGGCACAACAAACACCGCTGCCAGCGCAACCACCACACATTTAACCGATAACAACAATGGCACCATTAACGACCCAGAAACAGGATTAATCTGGAAAAAATGCTCTGAAGGTCAAGTTTGGGATGGAGTAGACAACAACTGTACAGGCACAGATAGTACGTTTACCTGGCAGGGTGCATTGCAGCGTGCACAGGATGTAAATGCTGGTAGTGCCGGTGAAAACTTATCACAAACCGACTGGCGCTTGCCGAATTTTAAAGAGTTAGACTCTATTGTCGAATTGCGTTGCACGTTTCCTGCGATAAATGACACAGCTTTTCCGAATACACCTTCACAGCGGTTCTGGACGTCCACGCCGTCTTTTAGTCCTAGTCTCGCGTGGTACGTCACCTTTCAGAGTGGCTACGATGGCGGGAACGGTAAGGAAAACAGCTACCGTGTTCGGTTAGTCCGGTAGCGGACAGTGATTTGATTTTTAGCTTTTTATTACTATTGCAATCATGTCAATCGACTACGGCTTGAAAAAATTTCGGTTAAAAGAAAAACTACCAACCTTCAGGTTGTCTGCGCGAAGTATGAAATACACGCAGGATCTCAATGCGTTGCAGACGAGGGCGTACTCTGTACGGTATAATATAACGTGTTTTGGGAATAATAAGTTCGCGAGTATTTGGTAATCGACCTGGGTGTCCCAGCGCAGGGTTGTTGCTTAAAATGAAACAGTCTGTCGAATACGTTGCACTACTAGTTTGGCTACTTGTGGGTCGTCTTTGGCAATATACTCAGCTTCATCATTGAGGTTTTGTAACGCCATACGCAACCATTTAATCTGCATTATCCCCCCACTTGTTAAACACGGCATCTACTTCCTGATCGCTGGCAAAGTCCCCGGCGTCTGCTTCTTTAATGGCACTTTTAAGTTGCTGAATCTGCCACTCGTTTAGTTCGATAAATTCCCGCAGTGCCTCGCAGGCCAGAAAAGATTTACTGCGGTGAGTGGCTGAGGCTAGTTTATCCAGCCTGGACTTAAGATCGGGTTCCAGGCGGATGGTCATAGTGGTAGATTGAGACATGAGATACCTCGTGTGTTCGTATGTACACAAATTAGCACAATAGTGGTGGGATTAAAATAATGTAACTATTCAGCGTAATTTTTGAAAAGGACGCAGGTTATTGATTTTTCAGGGCGCTGTAAATACATCCATGTACGCTCTACTGCAACAACCATGTTGCAAATGCCTGAAAAATCAATAACCTGCGTCCTTACTGAGATAATACGCTGAGTAGTTACAAAATAATAAGCCTTGTTCAGTGTGCTAAAAAAGAAAATTAAGAGGACGCAATACTTGATTTTAAAAATAAAAAACACAGGTTTTACTCAATGCATCTGTTATTTCTATGATGTTGATTCTTAGCTTTAAAAAGTGCTGAGTCTGCCTGCCGCAGGCGAGCCAGTTACCCATCAGAATCACTGTTTTTGTTGGTATACTCTCCGCACTCAAGAATACCCCGTTTAGAGTGTGGAGAGTATAACTCTGAATTGGATCAGCCCAATCGACTCAACTAAACCAGTTTTCTATCTTTAAATCAGCAAAATTTTGAAAGTCGTTAACATTTCGGGTGATCATAATCAGTCGATTACTTGCTGCTATAG
>CAZALW010000343.1:0-3434 GCA_964485705.1 uncultured Thiotrichaceae bacterium | reverse complement strand
AATCTGACATATTTTGAATCTCAATCTTCACATCCAGAATTAATAGAGATGCCCTTAGGAACGTTCACGAAATAACTTGCACATCTAACTTGTCCATCCTTTGGTTCGTAAACGCCACATCCGTGTGGCACTACTCTTTTCGCACTATTTCTGCGTTACTCAAGCCGTCACATAGCTTGCTATGTTCCCACTTGAGCGCCTTGAACTGAAGCAAAAATCCTGCGCTATATGTACAAGTTATTTCATTCACGTACCTAAAGCAGCCAACAAACCAATAGTGAATGCTGCTATAGAAGCGATAAGTGAGGCGGGAAATTAGCACATTCTGACTATTTGCTCCACTTAAACCCTTCAAAATTGAATACAAGTCCGGTAATTACTTAATTATCTGACAATATACCCAATAAACCTTGCCCAATAGCAGCGTGATTGCTACAGTACGCGAAATTTCATGCCTTATCATTGCAATATTTATGGCACTACGGTAAAAAACTCTCTATATTTAGAGAATACTTACAATACCAGGTTAGCACTCACTAAAACCTCAGCGACTCATGATCGACATGGTGTCTAATGGCTCTCAGGTTTTCTTTTTAGAGTACAAGCTTAAAAAACACAAAAGGTCTGCACACACATGTTTTTGAATCGTCTCCGGGGAATGTTTTCCAACGATTTATCAATTGATCTTGGCACTGCCAATACATTGATATACGCTCGCGGTAGAGGCATTGTTCTCGATGAACCCTCTGTTGTTGCTATCCGTCAGGATCGTGGACCTGGTGGGCCAAAAAGCATTGAGGCCTATGGCAAGGCGGCAAAGGGCATGCTAGGGCGTACCCCACAGAACATTACCGCCATCCGCCCGATGCGTGACGGTGTCATTGCCGATTTTAATATTACCGAAAAAATGCTGCAGCACTTTATTCGCTCGGTACACGAAAGTAAAATTTTACGTCCAAGCCCGCGCGTACTGATCTGCGTTCCCTGCGGCGCAACACAGGTTGAACGTCGCGCAATACGTGAATCGGCTACTGGCGCAGGTGCCCGTAAAGTATATTTAATTGATGAACCCATGGCAGCGGCTATCGGTGCAGGCATGCCGGTGGATGAACCCAAAGGCTCAATGGTACTGGATATTGGTGGCGGCACATCAGAAGTGGCGGTGATTTCATTAAATGGCATTGTTTATTCCGCCTCTATCCGTGTTGGTGGTGACAAATTTGATGATGCTATTACTAATTACGTGCGCCGTAATTACGGCATTTTAATAGGTGAGGCCACCGCAGAAAGAATTAAACATGAAATCGGCACTGCCTATCCCGGTAAAGATTTATTAGAAATTGAGGTCAAAGGTCGCAACCTGTCAGAAGGTATCCCCCGCAGCTTCTCGCTTAACAGTAATGAAATTCTTGAATCGCTACAGGAGCCATTACACGGCATCGTTGGCGCAGTTAAAACCGCACTGGAACAAACCCCGCCTGAGCTCGGCGCTGATGTGGCTGAACGTGGCATTGTGTTAACCGGTGGCGGTTCATTATTACGAGACATTGATCGCCTTATTATGGAAGAAACCGGCCTACCTGTTGTCATGGCTGAAGAGCCGCTTACCTGTGTAGCACGTGGTGGTGGCCGTGTACTTGAACTAATTGACCAGCACGGGGGCGATTTCCTCGCTGTTGAATAGTTACCATGCGCGGGTAATACCTGCATGGCAATAGGATTCACAAAAAAATGCACCCATCTTAATGAAACACCCAGAAGGATGCCCGAGAATAGAAGTGGTAGCAAAGGACACATAAAATATTCTTAAAAAAACTTTTTTCCACAGATAAACGCAGATGAACACAGATAGAAAACTTTTTATTTTTTTAAATATCTGTGTTCATCTGCGTTTATCTGTGGAAAAGAATTTTTGTATTATTCTCAGACAGCCTCCTGGCTAGTTACTCAGAAAACATGCAAACACTCTTTACCCGTGGCCCATCTGCAACCTTTCGCATGGCTGTGCTGGTGATCGCCTCCATCATTTTAATGACCGTAGACCATCGATGGCAGTCTCTGGAAGTCGTCCGCAGCACCCTTTCCAGCATTATCTACCCGCTGCAATACACCATCGATTTACCTATTCGCCTGTATTACTGGTCTGATGAGGTATTTAGCAGCCGGCAAACCCTGCTTGAAAAAAACCGTCAATTTGCTGCACGGCATCTGGAAAATCGTGTGCAACTGCAAAAACTGGATATCATTGAAAAAGAAAATGAACGCTTACGTGAGTTATTAAGCGCCACCTCAAAAACCACAGAACGTTTACTTATTTCAGAGATCATCAATGTCGATGTTGACCCTTATAGACAATTAATAATACTCAACAAAGGTAGCCTTGATGATGTCTATCGCGGACAACCTATCATCGATGCACATGGCATTATGGGTCAGATTGTTCATGTCAGTCCGTTGTCTTCAACGGCAATGTTAATCACCGATGTCAGTCATGCACTCCCTGTGCAAATCGACCGCACTGGATTACGTACCAACGCATTTGGCACCGGTAAAATGGAGCAGCTTAACTTGCGTTACCTGCCACATAATGTCGATATCCGAGAGGGTGATACCTTAATCACTTCTGGCCTTGGCGGTGTCTTTCCACCCAATTATCCGGTGGCACGCATTACTAAAGTTGAACGTCCTGCTGGCGATCCTTTTGCAAACATTATTGCCAGACCACTGGCACAACTTGATAAAAGTAGAGAAGTACTGCTGGTATGGCGCGACATTCCACCTGAAAAAATGGAAAGTACTGTCGCACCCGATGAAAAACAACCCACTGACAGAGTCGCTGACGATACAAACACAGACAACCAGACAGAGCAGATAAAGCCAGCAACACAGCAAGACGGCAATGATGTATTAGTAAATGAACCAATACAATGAGTAGCGCAAGATGAACAAAACGCTGCGAATCGGCCTGATTACCATTGTTTTTGCATTCATGCTGGCTATCATGCCACTGCCGGACTGGGCGGTTGAGTTTAGACCCGACTGGGTAACGCTGGTATTAATATACTGGGCAATGGCATTACCTACAAGAATTGGTGTCACCATGGCATGGTTTGCCGGCTTGCTACTGGACGTAAGCCATGGCACGTTAATGGGGCAACATGCCATCGGGTTGGTGCTGGTTATTTACGTCA
Source organism: uncultured Thiotrichaceae bacterium (assembly GCA_964485705.1). Lineage (GTDB taxonomy): Bacteria > Pseudomonadota > Gammaproteobacteria > SZUA-229 > SZUA-229. Next base: position 243 of record CAZALW010000343.1, on the reverse strand, counting down.
TACACCTGCAACATCAACGCCTGCGTGTGGCATCGCTGTTGCAACAGGCAATCGTTATCTTCTTCCTGTTATTACTAAAACAACTGCTCACTTTGTGGGTAAATGGCATGTTAGGTCACGCGCCTGACAGTTGGACCTATTTTATGCCTACCATTACCAGCACACTTTTATGGCCGTGGATTTATTTAATATTGAGGGATTTGCGAAGAAAATTTGGTGAAGAAAAACATTATCAGTATTAAA
>CAZALW010000342.1:0-3440 GCA_964485705.1 uncultured Thiotrichaceae bacterium | reverse complement strand
GCTTGCTGCGTGGTTTTGTTAAAGAAGCTATCTCGCTGGCAACCTGGATTATTGCCATCTGGCTGGCCGCCACCTTTGCCTCGCAATTAGCCGATGTTTTGCCCGGTAATATAGAATCAGCAGCAGTGCGTCAAGCCATCGGTTTTGCTGTGTTATTTATACTCACATTGATGGTGGGTGCTTTAGTGAATAAGCTGGTGTCTCAGCTAGTAAATAAAACTGGTTTATCAGGTGCCGATCGTATTTTTGGTGTGGCATTTGGTGTTTTACGCGGTGGTTTAATTGTTCTCATTTTTGTTGTTATCGGTACTATGACACCCTTGCCCGAAGCACAGTGGTGGCAGACATCAATATTATTGCAATGGTTTGAAAGCACGGCTATTGTTATCCAGGGATATATTCCTGAAAATCTGAACCTTCCTTCTCAACCAGTACCTTAAAGAGTCTTTATATGTGTGGTATCGCCGGTATTGTTGCGCATAGCGCAGTGAATCTTGACTTATACGAATCATTGTCTGTTTTGCAGCACCGTGGTCAGGACGCAGCTGGTATAACAACATGTAAAAACGGTCGTTTTTACATGCGTAAAAGCAATGGTCTGGTGCGTGATGTTTTTTATAAAAAGCACATGGAGAACTTACCGGGAAGAATGGGTATTGCCCATGTGCGTTATCCCACAGCAGGCTCTTCATCAATAGCAGAGTCACAACCTTTGTATGTCAACTCACCTTATGGTATTGCACTGGCGCATAATGGCAATCTCACTAATGCTGATGAACTCAAGGAGCAACTGTTTCAGTCTGATTTGCGACACTTAAATACCGATTCAGACACCGAAGCCCTGCTTAATATTTTTGCTCATGAGTTACAGATAATTGCAAAACCGGACTTTGACCATGAAGATATTTTTACTGCCGTATCAGCTATTCACCACCGCTGCCGTGGCAGTTATGCCGTGGTTGCCATGGTTGCGGGCAAGGGTGTTTTAGCGATACGTGATCCACATGGTATCAGGCCGCTGGTTTATGGTGTTCGTGAAACAGCGCAGGGTACTGACTATATGGTGGCATCTGAAAGTGTTGCTTTACAGTCGCAGGGTTTTGAGCTGGTGCGTGATCTTGAGCCGGGCGAGGCGGTTTTTATTAGTGAACAGGGTGAATTCTTTAGCAAACAATGTGCAAAAAAACCTAAACTATCGCCCTGTATTTTTGAATATGTTTATTTTGCTCGCCCCGATTCAATTATAGATAATGTGCTGGTTTATAAAGCGCGTTTGCGTATGGGTCAAACACTGGTGCAGAAAATTTTGCGCGAAAAACCCGAGCATGATATTGATGTGGTTATTCCTATTCCAGATACAAGTCGCAGTACTGCACTGGAGGTTGCCTACCATCTAAACGTAAAATATCGTGAAGGTTTTATCAAGAACCGCTACATTGGGCGTACCTTTATCATGGCGGGGCAAAAGCAACGTAAAAAATCAGTGCGTCAAAAACTCAGCCCTATCGAACTGGAGTTTGCCGGCAAAAATGTGCTGTTGGTTGATGACTCTATTGTGCGTGGCACAACCTCCAAACAAATTGTACAAATGGCGCGGGAAGCCGGTGCGAAAAAAGTCTATATGGCATCAGCCGCGCCGCCGGTACGTTATCCCAATGTTTATGGCATTGATATGGCATCACATGCTGAGTTTGTTGCGCATAACAGAACAGTAGAAGAAATCACCAAAATTATTGGTGCCGACTGGCTGGTTTATCAGGATCTGGAAGATTTAATCAGCGCTGTGCGCAAAGGTAATGAAAAAATAACAACGTTTGATAGCTCCTGTTTTGATGGGATTTATGTGACGCAGGATGTTGATAAAGCATACTTTGAGCGTCTATCAGTTCAGCGTAATGATGGTGCGAAAAAGAAAAATAAAAATAAAAACAAGGTCTCAGCTCAGTTATAAGTTGCTTGATTTATTTCGTTTTTAAACATATTTTTCTGCGAACCATTAATTTATAGCCTTTGTTCCTAATCCCATTGATTCTGCCAGAATTCCCAATGCCAAAATCAGCCAGAAAATAGTACCGACAACGATTATTATATAGTTCCATATACTGTATTTGTGATTTAACAGCCCAAGCATATCGTTGTTTATTCGGTTGATGGTGGCCTGGGCTTTGACCAGCGGATAAGTACTAAGCAGGAATAAAACCAGCGATGTAATAATAAATGTTTGACTTGTCATGTTTTTAAGCATATCGCTACCCATTGATAGCGGCTCGATCAGATGACTTAAAATAATGGTTGCGACAAAAAAAGTAGCAAGCATATTGGTGTTGAACTTATGTTGTTGTGGCAAATGAACAGCTTGTTGGTTAATGCGTTTAAACAATGAGTGGGTGAAAAATATTGAGAAAATGGCGCGCCATAGCGGGTATATTTTTTTATCCATCATTGTTTTCTGTCGTTTCCAATGTTGATAAAACCAGTAAACACCATATAGACCAAAGCTTAGAATGTACAAGGTGATGAATTTACCTTCTGAAACGGGGAAAAAAGGTGTTTCATTTTCTGCTAACCCTTGCCTTTCTGGTTGAGAAACAGGGTTGTCAGTCTTTGTTTCGAGTTCATTCATCAGCGTATTTCCACGTTTTTTCATTAATCCCGGATTCTAGCCTACTATATCGCACTGAGCTATTGATTCTGTTTTCAACTGTGTGATACTAATTAATACATCTCTCTGCATTTGTGCCAGTGTAAGAGCGTAGAGTATGACTTAATAAGTGGAATCCTTTTCATCCGACTCGTTAATAGAAACGTGTGTGGTAGGTAACAGTGTGAATTCAATAAACATTAATGTAACCCGGCAACAACTAAAACTGTTTGACGAAGATGGCAACATGCTTCAGCAATACCCAGTATCAACTTCTAAATATGGTAGCGGTAACCAGCATGGCAGTGAGCGAACCCCACTGGGTTTGCACCGCATTAAAGATAAAATAGGTGGTGCGATGCCGGTTAATGAAGTGTTTATCGGTCGGCTGCCACATGGCAATCTTGAAGAGTGTATGCAACGTGGCGTAGAGCTGCCTGATGATGTAATAATGAGCCGTATTATCTGGCTGGAAGGAATGGAGCCGGGCCGTAATCAGGGTGGTTATGTGGATACTTATCAACGTTATATCTACATTCATGGAACCAACCATGAGGCGAGCATAGGCACACCCGCTTCTATTGGCTGTATTCGAATGTGTAATCAGGATGTGGTTGATTTGTTTCGCCTGGTTGAAGTTGGCAGTGAAGTGCTTATAGAAGAATAGTTGACTAAGGTTAGGGGTATTAGTTTAGACTTAATCAGACAAAGCATGCCAGATATACACATAGAGAAGATGACTGCTTACGGTCATTAGCGGACACACAGAAAAAACAAACCCTCCTAACCTCCCTTTCAA
>CAZALW010000341.1:0-3466 GCA_964485705.1 uncultured Thiotrichaceae bacterium | reverse complement strand
AAAGAAACGAAGTGGCTTTTACGTTTAGCACGAATGTAACGCAAGCCGATAAATAGTTCTTTAGGTTGAAACATTAGTTGCTGAATTAGTATGAAGTGTATGACCTGTTTAACAGGCGTTAAATTATCCTGAAATCAGGTCTGGATATTTGGTTTTATGTGGAATATTGTGAGGTTAGTACTTCAGCCATTTTGATATTGGTGGAGTATTAACCTCGCAAAAAAAGTTCATCACTTTAGGGCACCTCTATTAATTCCATCCTTTGGTACGTTAACGGTGCATCCTTGCACCACTTCTCATGATTGGCATCTTTGCACTTGAGAAACCCAATAACTTCGTTGAAAATTTTTATGTACAAAAATGTTCCACGTGTGTTGCGATCTTCGCCTTGTTCTTGAATCTCTCAAGCACAAATCTACTCAAACAGAATTAATAGAGATTCCCTTTATTTTTTTTGGATAAGCTTTTTTTCTTTCAAATCATCTATTAGTAATTTTGTCAAATCCACAATGACTTCATCAACCGATTCTGGTGCAAAGGTGCTACTACGTGCAGACCAGATCAGTTCTTCTGACTCAACATCATACAAGTTGGTTTCAAGTGTATAAGTTTCAAGCGTAGTGTAATAACCCGGACGTTGCACATATGTATTCACATGCGGGTAGTAACTATACATACCGCCACGATAACCACCATAATAACCACCACCATACATTGGCATGTAATCCATTGATGGTCGATAAACCGTTTCTTCCTCAACAGCGACCAGGTGAGTAATTAAAACGGCATCAATGTCCATACCTTTAATGGCTTTCGTTACTGTTTCACGATCTATTTTCTCGTTGCTTTTAATTAGCTTATAACTTGCTTCAGCCTCTGTTCCTCTGGAGCGTAATTCTTCAACAAAATTACTTTCAAAAGCACGTCTATTTTGTTCACTTTGTGCAATGCCGATAATGAGTAAATCGTTGTAAACTTTTTTATGATCGGGTTCAATCCATGATTGAGTGATTTTGGTGTTGGCACAGGATGACAAAAAAGCAACCGTTGCCATTAAGACTGTGACTTTGGTAACTTGTTGACTAAATATGCTCATAATTATTTCCTTTAAAAGTAACATTTAAATATAACGTGAGAATGATAGTATAATGTAACTACTCAGTGTGGTGTAGTTAGATTCATGTTTATAGTCCGCGAAGCACGCAAAATACGCGAAAAAACATCATCTTGTTTCGTGTATAGGAAAAACACAAAATTATTATTCTTTTGTTTTTTTCGCGTATTTTGCGTGCTTTGCGGACTAAAAATAATGCACTGAGTAGTTACAGCATAATAACAACTGTTCAGTAAAATACAATTATTTCTATATAGAGACCATGTGCATTCTTAGGTGAAACTACAAATCTAGAATATTATCATCTAACAGTTGCCCAATGAGCAGTTCTGTCACATCGGTGACCACTTCATCAATTGAGTGTGGCGCTACCGTTTTTGTCTGCACAGACCAGACCACCGTTTTTGATTGTGCATCATAAAGATCATTTTTAAGAATGATTATTTCAGTACTACTATACCGCCCACGAGTGGCAACCAATGTATCCGAGATCATGGTATTTTCTACATTGCCTGAATAACCCATACTGATAGGTGAATTATGATACTTCATTTCTGAATCGGCAGATATCAGATAAGTGACCAGAACAGAGTCAATTTCCGTCCCCTTTATCGCATTAAGAACCGCTTCCCGATCAATCTTTTGTTTACTGTTAAGTAGCGTATAACTTGGCGTTGCAGTTATGTTGTTTTCCTTCAGCCCTGAAACAAGGTGTTTTTCAAATATTCGCCTGGTTTGCTGGCTATCCGTAATAGCAAGAATCATCGGATGTTTATAGGTTTTAGCTTGCTCTTTTTCCAGCCAGCTTTGGGTTATACTGGTGTTCGCACAGGAAACAAACAATAAACTTAAAAATAAAATGAATATTTTTTTTACATTAATAGTATTAACAAACATTAAAATTCTCTTTTAAAACATGACATTATTAAAACAACTCCAGCCGTTCTAAAAACCAGTATGAAGCAATTATCGATATAAAAACCGAACCCGGTAGCACAATAAATTGTCGATATTGATGCGACTCTTTAAACCAGAAACGGAGTAGCATAAACGCTATTAAGATAACCGTAAGCTGACCAAGTTCAACGCCCACATTAAAACTTATTAACGCCGTAATAAAATCATCTTTAGGCATACCAAAATCTGATAATACACCGGCAAAACCTAAGCCATGCAATAAGCCAAATAAAAACACCAGCACCAGGCGGCTTTTATGTAATCCCTTTGCCAACACATTTTCTATGCCTACATAAACAATGGATAAGGCGATTAATGGCTCGACAATATTAGCAGGTAATTCTACTACCTTATTCATCGCCAGTCCCAGGGTAATAGTATGCGCCACGGTAAACATGGTTACCTGCCATATTAATGGCCGCCAGTGCGTGGACAATAAAAACAGCCCCAGAATAAACAGGATGTGATCAAGACCTTTGGGCACAATATGCTCAAAGCCAATCACAATATAGGCGATTATCACCTCAAATGTTGACTGTTTGGCGACAATTTCGGTTAAGGAAAAAGGTTTACTGGTTTTGTCATTACGCAACCATTGCCACTGTGACCAGTGCCATTGCTCACTTTTTTTATCAACCTGTCTGACACGAACGGCATTGTCACCAAATTTTTCCGGGTAATACCATATCAGGCCATCAGTATTTTCCGGCAACTTGCCAATTAAACGAATAACACTAATGCGTGGTACTTTGGTATAACCTGTGGGAGGGATTTTTACCGACTCAATCTGTAATGTTATGTTTTCATTATTACGGCTATTGACAGGCCGGATAAATATAGACTGCAAAAATGGCTGTTTAAAATCGCTAAAAGCCTGCTGTAATTCACTGGCCGGTAATTGGCGAAACTCATCATATTCATCGGCATTGGGCGATTCTGTGGTGTTTTTATACTGCGCATTAATACCAGTGAGTAAAGCTTCAATACTGGCTCTAACTTCGATTACGATATTTTTTTCAGTATCGATATTTATTTCAACCAATGCTGGCTTAACGACATCAGCAAACACCGTTTCGCTAAACAACATCACATTGAGAAATAATATAAATAACAGGCTTTTCATCAGAACGCGGATATTACACAGTATTTCATTGACTATTTTAAGAAAAATTCCTTTTTATAGAGATTTTTGTACGAGTAGTAGCACATCCATGTGCCACTACGGGTTCGTGAACGGCATCTCTGTGTGCCACCGCCCATTCCTTACGATTTAACCCGTTATTGTCATCTCGACCGAAGGGAGAGATCTTATACTACCGCTGTTTAAGATCTCTCCCTTCGGTCGATGTATGGACTCCACCTACCTAATGGTAGGCTTCATGTTCCTACAAAAAA
>CAZALW010000340.1:0-3468 GCA_964485705.1 uncultured Thiotrichaceae bacterium | reverse complement strand
TTGCCCATCCAACTTTGTCTGAATCACTGCATGAAGCAGCATTGTCGATTCATGGGCGGGCAATACATATTAAAAACTAAAAATAAAAACTATTTCGCCGCGAAGAACGCAAATTACGCAAAGGGTTAAAAACAATAACTTTTCTTTGCGCTATTTGCGTTCTTCGAGGCAAATAATATTTTTTCTGCTCGTTCCCATGCTCTGCGTGGGAATGCATACGTGAGCTCAAGCTTGCCAGGTGGCTGTCGAAATATTTATGTTTTTATTTTGCGAATAGTGCCTGCTTCGTGATTTAATATGACGCAAGAAATGCACTATCCAATTTAATGAGATAAAAATGAATTTACACGAATATCAGGCCAAGCAGATTTTTGCTGCATACAATATGCCAGTGCTAAACAATCAGGTTGTCGAATCTGTTGACGCAGTATCCGATGCGTTAACGAAACTTTCTGGTAATCGTTGGGTAGTAAAAGCACAGGTACATGCTGGCGGTCGCGGTAAAGCAGGCGGCGTTAAATTAGTCGATTCTGCTGATGCGGTAAAACAGGCAGTAAGTGAGTTGCTGGGTACGCAGTTGGTCACTTATCAGACCAATGAGCAGGGTCAGCCGGTTAATCAGGTATTGATTGAAGAAATCAGTAATATCAAACGTGAGCTTTATCTGGGGGCAGTGATTGATCGCGCCTCGCAACGTGTGGTGATCATGGCCTCTACTGAAGGCGGCATGGAAATAGAAAAAGTCGCCGCACAAACGCCTGAGAAAATTTTAAAAGCCAGCATTAACCCGCTTACCGGTTTTATGCCTTACCAATGCCGTGAATTGGCTTTTGGTTTAGGCCTGGAAGGTGATTTAATAAAACAATTCTCCGGTTTATTACATAATCTGGCAAAAATGTTTGTCGAGAAAGATTTAAGTCTGGTTGAAATCAACCCTTTAGTGATTACCGACGAAGGTCAGTTAATTTGCCTTGATGGAAAAATAAACATTGATGATAACGCCATGTATCGTCAAAAAGAAATACTGACCATGCGTGATAAAACGCAGGAAGACGAACGCGAAAACCGCGCTAAAGAATGGGAATTAAATTATATTGCTCTGGATGGTGATATCGGCTGCATGGTCAACGGTGCAGGTCTGGCAATGGCAACCATGGATTTGATTAAATTGTGTGGCGGTGAGCCAGCAAACTTTTTAGATGTAGGTGGTGGTGCAACCAAAGAACGTGTCAGTGAAGCCTTTAAAATTATTTTATCAGACAGCAATGTGAAGGGCATACTGGTTAATATCTTTGGCGGTATAGTGCGCTGCGATTTAATTGCCGAAGGTATTATTGGCGCAGTGGAAGAAGTGCATGTTAATGTGCCGGTGGTGGTCAGGTTGGAAGGTAATAACGCCGAGCGCGGCAGTCAGTTATTGTCGGCAAGTGGTGTCAATATTATTGCGGCAAATGATTTAACCGATGCTGCGAAGAAGATTGTGGCAGCAGTGGATGGTTAAAGTTTTAAGTTTTATGTTGTAAGTTTGTAGGGTGGGCAGGTTTTTTTGCCCACGCCTTAGACCTTAACGCGTGGGCAAAAAAACCTGCCCACCCTACTACTTAAAAACGGGCTTTTGGAAAGCATTGGTTTATACAATAAATGAGGAAATTATGAACTTATTAGAAAGCATCCATCAACTTTCAAATATTGAAAAAATTAAAGTAATGGAATTTTTATGGGAAGAATTGACCGTTGAAGATGATAAATATTATTCACCAAAATGGCATGAAGATGCTCTTAGAGAAACAGAGCGGCTAGTCGCTGAAGGGAAAGAAAAGGCCATTGATTGGAATGAAGCCAAGCGACTACTTAGGAAAGAAACTTAAATAATATGTATTCTGACTCGTCTTTTTCCTCCTGCTTAAACGCTCTCAATCGTCGCGTAGCCCACTATGCTCCTCTTGAGAGCGTTTAAGCAGAAGAAAAAATCCTTCGCCATAATTACATGTTATTTAAGTTTCTTTCCTTAGAAATGACCTTAAATGAAAATTGAAATACTGGTTTCAGCGTATGACGATCTGAAAAAAGGTGGTGTTTTTTTATGAAGAGCAAACAGAAAATTTAGGCGATTATTTTTTTGACTCACTATTTTCTGATATAGACTCATTGATTTTATATGCAGGAATTCATCAAGAATTTTTTGGATATTATCGGTTGTTATCCCATCGATTTCCATATGCTGTTTATTACAAAATAGAAAATGATAGAATTATTATTTGGAGAGTTCTTGATTGCCGTCAAAAGCCAGAAGAAACAGAGAAACAACTTGTTGATAAAAAATGAGCATATTAATAAACAAAAACACAAAAGTTATCTGCCAGGGTTTCACCGGCAAGCAGGGTAGTTTTCATTCCGAACAGGCCATTGCCTACGGCACCAACATGGTCGGTGGTGTTACCCCGGGCAAAGGTGGGCAAACACATTTAGACCTGCCGGTATTCAATACTGTTAAACAGGCAGTGAATGAAACCGCCGCCAATGCCAGTGTTATCTATGTGCCTGCGCCATTTTGTAAAGACTCAATCCTGGAAGCCATTGATGCAGGCATAGAACTAATCGTCTGCATTACCGAAGGCATTCCAACACTGGATATGTTACAGGTAAAAATAGTAGCCGATAGTGTCGGTGCGCGTATTATAGGGCCAAACTGTCCCGGCATTATCACCCCCGGCGAATGTAAAATCGGCATTATGCCGGGTGAAATTCATTTAGCCGGAAAAGTGGGCGTGGTCTCGCGTTCTGGCACCTTAACCTACGAAGCGGTAAAACAAACCACCGATCCCGGTTTTGGACAAAGCACCTGTATTGGTATTGGTGGTGATCCGATTCCCGGTACCAGTTTCATTGACTGTTTACAGTTATTTGAAAATGATCCGCAAACTGAAGCGATATTGATGGTCGGCGAAATCGGTGGTAGCGCAGAAGAAGAAGCCGCAGAATTTATTCAATCAGAAGTCAGTAAACCGGTAACTGCATTCATTGCCGGGGGCACTGCGCCTAAAGGTAAACGCATGGGTCATGCCGGTGCCATTATTGCTGGTGGCAAAGGTACGGCGGCAGAAAAATTTGCCGCCCTGGAAAAAGTAGGAGTCCATACGGTGCGTTCGCCTGCAGATTTAGGCAAAGGCGTGGCTGAGGCGACTGGCTGGTAGTTAAAACTTATTTGAGATCTTTGCACGAAACATATTTACTCGTTATTAGCCTTATGAACCTCACCGCTGTCATCCTGAACGATAGTGAAGGATCTTATTCTACCGCTGTTTAAGATCCTTCGCTATCGTTCAGGATGACAGAGATAATAGTCAGGATAATAGTGATATTGAGTTTTTAACCTTTCGTGCAAAGCTCTCTATTTATATTTTTTTAACCATTCAATAATCTGCTGCGCAACCTCGGCACTGGATTGCCGGTCAGCAAGTAGATGAT
>CAZALW010000339.1:0-3470 GCA_964485705.1 uncultured Thiotrichaceae bacterium | reverse complement strand
ATTTCACAATCCACGAAACGTCTTTAATGGTGTCTGTTACCGACAGACAACGGTGTAAATTCGTTGAACTAAATAATAGTCTATTTTTTATGTGCAAACAAAGCCCTCAATAACTGAGGGCTTTGGTTATCACTGTATAACAAGGCAGTGACCAAATGTCTCGCTGCCAGGAGTAAAGTCCAGTGCGCGTATTACCGGCACAAATCTGTCCGTATGAATACGCTTAACACCATCTACTTCGCCTTTTGCATTATAGATAACTTCCTGTTTTAAAGTTTTTGCTTTATAGGTATCACCTTTAATCACATAAACCAGACCAGTTTTTGATTTAACAATGCCGGATATTTGCCCAGCAGTTAATGCCAAAGACAGATGCCAGCCTGATAAGGCACGTAGTGGTCGCCGATGCTTGATTTCACTGTAACGAAAAATCATGCCCATGTGTCGCCACATACTTGCTGGCTCCGTTGCGATAATATCAGCAAGCTGTTTTTTATCCACCTTGATGTAATGGAACTTCACATCTTGCTGTTTGACAGACGGAACGATATAAGGCTCACTCCATTCATCATCCGGTAAAGCTTCAGGTACAATTTCACTTGAACCAATATTGATTAAATATTGACGCAAAGCAGTATTAGTATCCGTTACCCGTTTTTTTACACCGAAAATAACAACTTGCTTGAACTGATCAACCGCAGCCTTAAACACCTTTACCTGCTCAAAGTGGCGAGCAATCCAGGTGGAAAACTCTTTATCAAGGCAATATTGCGGAATGATTAATGCCATTACACCGCCGACCATTAATAAGCCGTTGGTTTTGCGATAAAACAACTTTTCCAGCCGATCACTCTTTGCCGTGTAGTCGTGTTTATCACTCATGGTGTCGCCATAAGGCGGGTTAAGTATCAAATAGCTATATGACCGCATTCCTAACGCACAGTCATTAATATCACCATGTATGCAGGCATGAATCACATCCAGTGATTTAGTGTGCCAGGCGCGTTCTTCATTGTACTCAATGCCATAGGCTAAAGCGTTATCGCCCAGCGCATGAGCGCATTCTGCAAGCAATGTGCCTTCACCACAACAAGGGTCTAATACACGCATCGTGCCTGCTTCACAAGCCTGTACGGCGTTAATAATTCCCTGGGTTGTGCCAGAGTCAGTAGGGTAGTAGCCATTTTTTGCATAATTATGAGCTAGTCGTTGAAACATTAAAGCCATTAGAATTCTCCTAAAATGATTATAAAAAATGCGGAGAATTCCCCTGTGAGGGAATCCCCACAGGGTGGTTTAAATTAATTAATAATGATTAGTATTCAAGCAGCATTCGCCATAACGTCAGCCATAACGGTATACCACTCATCGCCAGTAGGGGAGTCATGGTGTGCATTTTGAATACGTATAACGCCATTTTGCTCGACATACACTTTAAAAGTGCAATCAGTCGCAGGCAGCAGGTTGTTTAGAAAAGACCGGGCATCATCAGCACAAAACGCTGCATGTCCCTTAGTTTTTCGCCAACCAAAATTGACAACATCAACAGACCAGTAACCCGCTGGGTTAATTGACTGTAATTTTTCGGTTAATTCCTCAATAAGAAATTCCCATGCAGAAGATAAAAGATCAGGATCAGTTGAAACACTGTTCCACGCCTCATTTTCATTATCGGCAAGGTCGTTCTCTAATAAATAATCAACTTCATTTTGAATGATCTGCGACTCATCCCATTCAATAAACAGGCTTTCCTGTAATGTTTTCATGACAATTTCCTCTAAGTGAATACCCAAAGGAAACCACCCAACTGGATGGCCCAGTTGGGTATGATTGAAGTAAAAATTAACGAATAATTATTCGTTTAGTTTAAATACCAGCTTTGTTCCCTGGCATTGTATTTATAACCGTTCAGTTTCAGGTAGCTAGTTTGCTGCCTTAATAATGGACGACCGATGGTAGGATCAAGTTTTACGGTCGTATCTAACGGCCATAAATCACCAAACAAACCAGATACATCAGGATCTGCATCACCAGACGGTGACAACACTTCCTGAGAGGCTACTGCCTTGTTATCAGGAGCTTGCACAACTTCTTCCTCTATCGGATCAATAATCGCTTCAGGAGGAGCCTCTTGTGCGCCCTCTAAAGCATCAAACAACTCCAAAGAGTCCAGCTCTGCAATGGGTTCAATAATTTTACTGACACCAAAATTACGGATTCTTGTATACGTTTTGCGTATCACAAAATTACCGTTGTATTTACCGCCATTAAATTCATCCAGGCCATCGTATTTGATAACAAAATCACCGATAGCTGAATACAAAACAGCGGTATTAAATGGCCCATAACGACCATTAATAGTATTGACGATCATTTCGCCTTCAATGTTTACCATAGGAAACTCCTCATATAAGTTAAACGAGAAGCCCCTTGCGGGTGCTTCCCGCTGGGGTGGGTTAAGATAATAAAAACTGTGCTAGAATTTAATCATGAACAACATCAACTCACCGAGTTGATGTACTGACATTGCATTGTTCACGGTCAGTTGATTTGTAGAGATAACCTCTCTACTGGGGATAATTTTGCCTTTCTTAAAGACTCTATCTTTTGTAGGGCATTTAAGAAAAACACTTCCCGAAACCGTGCTAAAATCAACCATGAATCTCAAGAAATATAAAAATCTTGCTGACTACTACACTGTTGGGCTAGAAAACCGAATTCGATTTACCGATCTGGGTAAAAAGGAGATGTCACCATTATTTGCGATGGCTGGTATTAACATCAATACCATTAAAACCATCAATGCGCTTAAACAAGCTTATGAGATTGCTAGCCCATATATGGGTCAGCATCATTTGAATATTGCTCAAAATGGTAAGCCATCAATGGAAAGAAATGCATTGATAGCAGTTGTAAAAGGCAAGTATGAAGAAGCAGACCGAATAATCGATCTGCTTCAACAAAAAAAGGCACTTAGATTAGTCTAATACGACCAATAGACCTTCTATATCACGTAGCATCCGTTTGACATCATACCGAACACCCGGATCAACCAGGATTTTCAGTAAACCTGCCAGTTTTTTATGGCGGCCACGTAATTCGTCTTCATTGGCTGTATCCAGCCACAAGTAGAATGATTTCCACTCTGCACGTTCCATAATGTTTCTCCTTAAAAATAAAGCCGGAAAAACAATATCCCCAGAGGGAAAATGTTTCCCAGTGGGTAATAATGATAAAAACTTAGTCAGCCATTAAAAACAAAGCAGGTGCCTGGTTTAAAATTTCATCGGCTCTGGCCAGGTTTTCATCATTGTGCAAGGTAGCACTCAAATCAACATCAAGTGAGTTGACCTTGTCAAGATTCAGCGCAATAACAGCATTATTTTGATTTACAAAAGCAGTGTTAAATTGTGTGTTCATGGTTTTTCTCCGGTGGAAGTAAGGCCGCAAGGCGACTCACTTAAAAACCC
>CAZALW010000338.1:0-3487 GCA_964485705.1 uncultured Thiotrichaceae bacterium | reverse complement strand
TGTAGGCAAAAATTTCTTTATCCAGTGTTATATTTCTGCTCTCAATCACTATTCTGCCGCTGCCCGACATCGCATCACGCGCATTTAACAACAAGTTAAGCAGGACATCTTCAAAATCACCGGTATTAATTTCAGTGAGCCATAGATCTTCTGCCAGCTTGTGTACTAGCTCTATCTGCGGTGTCAGAGAATGCTTAACCAGGCTTTGCATAGCGGTAATCAACTGGTTGATATCCACCGTTTTTTCACTGTCTGCCTCACTGCGCGAAAAATTAAGTAAGTGCCTGGTTAAATCAATGGCGCGTTGTGTAGAATGCTTAATGGTATCAAAACGTTTTTGTGATTTCTCATCCATCTCCTGCTGTTTAGGCTGCTGACCATGCCACTGCCGCTCCAACAGCGTTACATTGCCGGAAATAATGCCAAGAATATTATTGAAATCATGTGCGATGCCGCCTGTTAGCTGACCAACGGCATCCATTTTCTGTGCGCGCCTAAGCTGTTTTTCAGCCTTGATTCGTTCGCTGACATCTTGCACAATTAAGTGCAGGTAAGCTTTTTTGCCAACTTTTACCGACCCGGAATAGACCTCAACATCACGAACCTCACCGCAAGCTAACTGGTGACGGCAGTTTGAACGTCCAGTATTTTTACCTTTATTGACCTCCCTTTTTTGTTTCATTTCTTTTTCGGACAGCACATTAATATCACTGATAGACATCGAGGTTAAGGTCGCGATATCGTAACCGTAAAAGTGTACTGCAGCTTTATTTGCCTCAATAATACCGCCATCTTTTTTACCAACAATTAACTTAACCGCCTGACTGCTTTCAAATATCTGGCGATAGCGCTTTTCCGATTTAATCAGTTTAGCTTCAATATACTTACTTTTATCTACATCAGAAAAAGTGCCGACAAAACGTGATGGTTTGCCATTAGCATCACGTTCAACAATTTTCCCCCTGCCTCTGATCCACATATAGTGGCCACTTTCTTTTTTGAATTTGAATTCGATATCAAATAGTCTGGATTCACCTTGCAGATACTTCTGCATAGCCTCCAGCCATGCTTCTATATGGTCAGGATGCAGTCGTTGCTGGAACTGCTCAAGCTCATTGACAAAGGTAAACGGCTGGTAACCTGCCAGGGTGTAACAACGGGCATCAAAATAAACATGGTTGTTATCCAGATTCCAGTCCCATACACCGTCATTGGCAACTGACATCGCCATGTCAAGGCGTTGCTCACTGACTTGTAACGCTTTAGCTATCATTTTTTGCTGGGTGATATCGGTACGTATGGCGATAAACTGCTCGGGTTTGCCGTGTTCATTCATAAACGGCACGATAGTGGTATTGGCCCAGTAAAGATGGCCACCTTTAGCCCGACTGCAAACCTCGCCTTGCCACACCTGTCCGGCAGTGACGGTATGGTACAGTTGCTGATAAAATTCGGTATTATGCACACCGGACTTTATCATTCGATGATTTTTTCCTAATAGCTCTTTTTGACTGTAACCACTAACATCAACAAATTTTTGATTGGCGTAGAGGATGTTGGACTGCGCATCGGTAACGGTAACCAGGTTATGCTCATCCAGCGCGTATTTTTGGTCTAGTAGTTTTTTGCTTACCTGCTGTAACTGTTTCTGCATAAAGTTAAAACCGGCAAACAGTTGGCCAATTTCATCATGCCGCTTAATCGGTAGTTGCACAGTAAAGTCCTGATTTTCACCAAGTCGCTGTAGTGCTTTAGCGAGATGTTGAACAGGTTTTACATAATAGTGCCCTATTCGACTGAACAATAAAATGAGTGCTGTCAGAAAGAGAAATGTAAAAATTGCGCCTCGTATGAAGTAGTCAGTACGTAACGCCTGAATTTTTTGTGTTGAAATTTGTAACAATGCTTCTCCATAAAGGCTATCCTGAAAAAAAAGCGGCTTCAACATGTTTAGCCGTCCATCAGAAATCGGGTGATTATCCGGGCTGTCAGGTATGGAGGTGATTTTTTTACTGCCACTTTTGTGGTAATTAAAAACAGCATTGCGGCTTAAATCATAAAGAGTGATACCTTCTATGACTTTATAATCCTGCAGTCTGGTAGCAATCTCAGCCGCCAAATCAACATTGCCACCTTTAATGATATTAGCAAAATCCTGATTCAGGAACTTAACGTATGCCTGCGCATCTTCCATCAGCTCATTTTGCAGACGAGCTAAATCACGACTCATTATGATGCTGAAACCCATAGCGGTAATCACCATGACGGGGAAAATGATTAACAACATCAATTTTTGCTGGATGGTGATGAATTTGCTGTTGAATCTCATAGGCTAACCAATTTAGTGATTATAGGGCATCTCTATAGTTGCAGCTTTTGCAAATGTTTTTTTGGTTCAATTGCCCTGTATCTTGCAACCTCCAGTTTGACAGGGTATTTATATGCCTGATTCGGATGGTGCCGAGTAGAACCCACCATCCTACTCACACACTGTATCAACCATCCAGGGGCAATCATATATATCCATTGTGGTGAATAATCACTCAGCCCTTTTATTCCCTTTGAGGTAAATAGCCACTCAGCCCTTGACTCATGTCAAAAGCGCAGTAATTTTATGAATGTAAAGCTACGAATTGTAAGTGATAGTTACTGCCATTTCCAGAACTGACTGCGATAAACGCGCCTTTCTTGATAAATATCAACTTTCAAGGAGCCTAGGTGTTTTGGGCTAAGAAGACAAACAATGATTAAAGTCCAGTGTGAGCCGGCGCATCAATTCAAACCAGGCATTTTTATCATCGCCAACACTCATTCCTAGCGGATCTAATTCGACCGCTTTGACAAGGTTTTGTGTTATTAAGGTATCAATAATGCTGGCTCTGGGCGCCTGATAAACCAGACATTGAATATTGTATTTTTCTATCTGCCTGCTGATTTTGCGCAACTGCTTTAAACTGACACCGGTATCCTCATTATAATTAACCGTATCAATATAATTAAGTGCATTTTCATGCTCAAAATACTGAAAGGCATCATGATGAACAATGAAGGGCTTATTATGTGCTTTTAGATTTATTGTTATAAAATCTTTTAGCTGTTCAATTTTGTCCAGCAAATTTTTAAGGTTATTGTTGTATTGACCTGTGTTTTCAGGGTTATAGCGGATTAATAATGCCGTAATATGCTTGCTGATGGCGACCGCATTATGTGTCGACAGCCAGATATGCGGATCAATCATGTTTTGCTTTTCACTACTCGCTGTTGGCGCATGATCGTGATGGTCATGTGAACGCAAATTTCGTTTATTGAGTAATTTAAGGTTTTTCGCCTGCAAAGCAGAAACAATGGTTGTATCGTTAGCCTGTTGTTTTATGATTTTAGTTAAAGAGGATTCCATTTCTGCTCCTATCCATATAATCATACCGGCATTGGCAAGCAAACGTCGCTCAGATGGACGCATGGTGTAATGATGCGCCGATTGTTTTTG
>CAZALW010000337.1:0-3490 GCA_964485705.1 uncultured Thiotrichaceae bacterium | reverse complement strand
ATTCGTTTTACCACTTCACACCCGATGGAATTTAATGATGATCTGGTTGCGGTGTATGCGCAGGTGCCTGAGCTGGTCAGTTTTTTGCATTTGCCTGTACAGAGTGGTTCAGACAAAGTGCTGACTGCAATGAAACGTGGCCACACGGCAAAGCAGTATAAAGATATTATTCGTCGCCTGAAAATAGCACGCCCGGACATTTCAATTTCGTCCGACTTTATTATCGGTTTTCCTGACGAAAATGATGAAGATTTTGCCGATACTCTGAGATTGATAGAAGATGTCGGTTTCGATCACTCCTATAGTTTTATCTACAGTGCGCGTCCTGGTACACCGGCAGCCGCTTTGTTTGACAACACCACTGATCTGATTAAAAAACACCGTTTAGGCATTTTGCAGAGTGTTATTTCAAGTAATGCTGCCGCCTTCAGCCAGCAGATGGTTGGTAGCGTTCAATCGGTACTGGTTGATAGTCTCTCCCGAAAAAGTGAGCTGCAAATTTCAGGGCGAACAGAAAACAATCGAGTGGTTAATTTTGCAGGAGACAAAACATTAATTGGCCAGTTTGTTGATGTCAGAATTACTCAAAGCTGGACAAACTCGCTGCAAGGTGAATTGATTGGCTTCACAATGCCCAGGCAGTTAAAAGAAAAACGAATAAAAAACACACATGCAAAACTCTGAAAATCAAACATCTGCCACAACAATAAGTATCAACTTTGAGCTGCTACCTGTGGATAATCAGCGCCTGGCTAATTTATGTGGTCCGGTTAATAAACACCTTGCGCAAATAGAAGACTATTACAGTGTTAAAATTAATTGTCGTAGTAACCATTTTGAAATCAGTGGTGCAGGCCGGCTTTTAAAAACGGTGAAGAATGTCTTACAAACACTTTATAATGTGGCAGGGCATGAAATCCTGTCTCCGTCAACGGTGCAGTTGTACCTGAATGATAATGTTGAAAATGATCTGGCACGATCTATTGATCGTGAAGATAGTAATGATTTTACCAAAAACCGCCGAGGTAAAATCAATGGTCGTGGGAAAAGCCAACAGCAGTATCTGGGACAAATCAATACCAGTGATTTAACCATCGGTGTGGGGCCGGCAGGTACCGGTAAAACTTATCTTGCCGTTGCCAGTGCAGTAGAAGCACTGGAAAATGATCTGGTTGATCGCTTGATTCTGGTACGCCCTGCGGTAGAAGCTGGCGAGCGCTTAGGTTTTTTGCCAGGTGATCTGGCGCAGAAAATAGACCCTTATTTACGACCAATGTATGATGCACTATTTGAAATGATGGGACAGCAGAAAGTGGCAAAATACATTGAGCGAAATATCATTGAAATTGCCCCCCTTGCCTATATGCGTGGTCGTACGCTCAATGATTCATTCATTATTCTTGATGAAGCACAAAACACCACCATCGACCAGATGAAAATGTTTTTAACGCGTATTGGTTTTGGTTCGAAAGCGGTGATTACCGGTGACATCACTCAGGTTGATTTACCTCGTGATAAAACATCCGGCTTACGCCATGCTTTAAAATTGCTGATCGATATTGAAGGCATTGGCATTACCCGGTTCCAGAATGCAGACATTGTCAGGCACCCTCTGGTGAAAAAAATTGTTAAGGCGTATGAGATGGATGAGTCAAAATAAGTCGCTACAAATATTTCACTTCTCACTCAATCGTTAATAACTAAAAACCATGCCACTAACAGTAGAAATTTCAATTTCAGAAGATCTTGCATCAGAACCTCCAGGGGCAGTAGCGCCAGAACCTGGTGATTACTGTCAGGGATGTCAGGCAGTCGGGCAATGCAGAGATACTTGTCTGGACGATGTGCCTGAAATGACACTATTACAGACATGGGCCAGTGCTGCTTATTTAGAAAAACGTTCAGCTATTGCCAGCATACGGGTGGCTACCTTAGAAGAAATTCAACAGCTCAATAAGCAGTATAGAGATAAAGATAAAACCACGAACGTTTTGTCTTTTCCTATGCAGTTGCCTGAGGAAATTGCCAGTGAAACAGCTACCTGCCTGTTAGGTGATATTGCTTTGTGTGCGGGCATTATAAATAGAGAAGCAAAACAGCAGGCAATCGCTATAAATGCACATTGGGCACATATGGTGGTGCATGGCATGTTGCATTTGCAGGGATTCGATCATATAGAAAATGAACAGGCTACAATAATGGAACAGATGGAAATTAAAATACTTGATCAATTAGGATTTAAAAATCCTTATAAATAAAGTCTTAAGTTGTAAGACTAAAGACTAAAGATTCGACTAAAATAGAGGTTACCTAATACATAGTTCATGAACAAAAAAAATAAAAAAGTGAGCTGGTTTTCAGCACTGAAAAACAGGTTTTTTAAAGAAAAAAATGCACGAGCTGATTTACTGCAGCATATGCGTGATGCCCAGCGTGAAGGCGTAATCGACCTGGATGCGTTAATGATGATTGAAGGTGTGTTTCAGGTTTCTGAAATGCGAGTGCGCGACATCATGGTGCCACGCTCTCATCTGGTCGTGGTGCAGGAAGATCTCGGTATTGAGGATATGTTAGCGATTGTTGCCAACTCAGGGCATTCACGTCTGCCTGTTGTTGATGAAGGACTGGATGAGGTGGTTGGTATTTTGCTGGCAAAAGATTTAACACACTATAATGATGAGGCAGGTCGAGCAAAATTTGAGTTAAACGATATTTTACGCCCCGCCATTTTTGTGCCGGAAAGTAAACGCTTAAAAGTATTGTTAAGGGATTTTCGTGAAAGCCGGAACCATATGGCAATGGTCATTGATGAATACGGTGGTGTGGCAGGTTTGGTCACCATTGAAGATGTGCTGGAACAGATTGTCGGCGAAATTGATGATGAACATGATGCCGCAGACGTGACCAATATACGTCGCAGTGGTTTTCAGCGATACAGTGTTCGTGCCTTAACGCCACTTGATGAATTTAATCAATATTTCGATTCTAAATTAAGCCATAAAAAATTTGATACCATCGCTGGGCTGGTCACATTTGAATTGGGTCATCTCCCCGTGCGTGGTGAAGAAGTCACTATTGGCCAGTTCCACTTTAAAATTATCAGCGCAAATTCCCGGCGTATTAATAATATGCAGGTAAGCCTTTTATCAGATGAGGCTGACAGTACAGGTTCGAGCGGTGAAAAAGGTTCGGGTGTAGACGTAGATCCAGGTAGGCGTGTAGTGTCTGATAATGAATAATGAATAATGAAAAGTTAAAAGTTAAAAGTTAAAAGTTAAAAGTTAAAAGTTAAAAGTTAAAAGTGAATGCCAAAAAGACTAGCTGTCATCTCGACTCATCGAGAGAGATCTTATGCGGCAGAACAACAACCTCTGCTCGAGTCGTAGGTCGTGTTAGGCGGCTTTGTCCATCCTTAGGTCCGTAAACGGTGCATCCATGCACCACTACTCCATCCTTAGGTCCGTAAACGGTGCATCCATGCACCACTACT
>CAZALW010000336.1:0-3528 GCA_964485705.1 uncultured Thiotrichaceae bacterium | reverse complement strand
ACTATCATCACATTTCCCTGCTCCGGTCTGCAAAAACTGCTCGGCATCGGCTTCCAGCAAGCCTAATATATTAGCCAGTTTTTTCAGTACTGCTGCCTTTTGATTTGCCGCCTGATTATTAGCAAGCTGCCCACCGCTATCACGTAGCCGGTTGACCTGATTGGCCAGGTCAAACAATACGGCTAATGCTTCCGGTGTATTAAAATCATCGTCCATCGCCTGCTTGAATTTTTCTACCGCAGGATCACTTTCATCAATACTCTCCGGTATATCAAGACCACGCAAGGTATTGTATAAACGTGATAAAGCGGTTCGTGCGTTATCCAGCAACTGGTCTGAATAATTTAACGGGCTCCGATACTGGCTGGCGAGTACAAAATAACGAATTTCCTCACCTTTATATAACTTCAATATTTCACGTACAGTGAAAAAGTTATTTAATGACTTGGACATTTTTTCGTCATTGATACGAACAAAGCCATTATGCATCCACAGATTTACAAAGGTTTCTCCGGTGGCTGCTTCTGACTGTGCTATTTCATTTTCATGGTGCGGAAACTGTAAATCCTGACCACCACCGTGAATATCAAAATGATTACCCAGGCAGCAGGTCGACATCGCCGAGCATTCGATATGCCAGCCAGGGCGGCCTTTACCCCAGGGTGAGTCCCAGCATGGCTCACCCGGTTTTACCGCTTTCCACAGGACAAAATCCAGCGGATCATGTTTTCGCTCATCAATTGCTACACGCTCTCCGGCACGTAAGTCATCCAGCTTTTTGCCAGATAATTTACCGTAACCATCAAATGCACTGACATCGTAATAAACATCACCCTGCCCATCACAAGCATCGTTATCACCCTGGGCGGTATAGGCATAGCCCTTATCAATCAAGGTTTGCACCATGTCGATAATATCCGGCATGGACGCAGTTGCCCGCGGCTCTTCATCTGGCGTTAGCACACCCAACTGCGCCGCATCTTCATGCATTGCCTGGATAAAACGCTCAGTTAAAACAGAAAAGTCTTCACCATTTTCATTAGCACGATTGATAATTTTGTCATCAATATCGGTAATATTACGCACATAAGTTACCTCATAACCGCTATAGCGAAGGTAACGTGTCACCGTATCAAACACCACCAGCACTCGTGCATGCCCCAGATGGCACAAGTCGTAAACCGTCATGCCACAGACATACATTTTTATTTTACCGGGCGTGATTGGCTGGAAAACTTCTTTCTTTCTGGTCTGGCTGTTGTGTATCTTTAGCATAAGAGATATTACGGTGAATAAAATGATGGCGAATTTTAACGGAATATCGCACCGCCATCCATGACTCCTTGCGCCAAAATGCAAACATGGCCATCCATCCATGGATATAAGTGGATCAAGTGCTAACGAGTCAGTCCTCGCCAGTAACAGCTGAAGCCGCTTCATCAACAAACCAGATATCAGGTTCAACCAGGCCTACGGGCAGACTTTCTCCCTGTTTTAGTTTTATCAGCGCTTCACGTTTGTTGCCGCCGGTGGCTATTACGATGATCTCACCGGCATTCTTTAGAGTGTTTAAACTGATAGATATGCGTTCCGATGGTGATTTAGGTGCGTCATATACCGCTACAGCACTGTGCAAGTCATCAAGTGCCGCATTACCGGGAAACAGGCTTGCTGTGTGTCCATCTTCACCCATACCCAACACCACAATATCCATGCCTGCTGTTGCATCAAGCAAAGCAGTATAGGCTAGCGCGCCCTGCTCTGGCCCAAGTTCTGCCGGTATGGGATGAAAGTTTTTGCTCGTGCATTGCTGTTGTGGAAATAATTTAGCGTGAATCATGGTGTCGTTGCGTTCACTATGACCGACCGGGTAACAACGTTCATCGCCAGGATACCAGTGGATGCCTTCCCAAGGCAGTGGTCTATCTGCGAGTAATTCAAGACAACGGGCGGGTGTGCTGCCACCGGGCAGCACAACATGGCATAACTCTTTTTTTTCAACACAGGCTTTTATCTGCTGAAAAAGATAGTCAGCGGCTGCATGGGCAACCGCTTCAGGGTCTGCATAGATATTGATGTTTTTCATCATTTCTGCGCACTTATCTTATTTATGAACGGTTGGTTTATGCCAACCACCAACACAATCCTTAGTTAGTTCATCCATCGCCTGGATATCCCAGGTGCCAGCACGATAGCGTTCGATTGAAACCCGGCTTTGCCATGCATCAAGGATAGGTTCGACGATTTCCCATGATGCTTCAACTTCATCAGCGCGTGAAAACAGAGTGCCATCACCAATGAGTACGTCATGCATCAATATTTCATAGGCATCTGCAACTTCTTCAACATCATCAGCGTAAGGCGCACGCATCACCATTTTTTCGTTATCAGTGGTAAGCCCCGGCTTTTTAGCGTTCAAACGCAATGCCACTCCACCTTCCGGTTGCAAGCGGAATATCAACTCGTTGGCGGCTGGTACTGATGCATGACTATTAAATAAATTAAACGGCGGTTTGCGAAAACGGATCATCACTTCTGACGCTTTCGACTTTAAACGTTTACCTGACCAGAGAATGAAAGGAACGCCCTGCCAGCGCCAGTTATCAATATAGAAACGGACTGCTGAAAATGTTTCTGTTGATGAATCCGGCGATACGTTTTCTTCCGATACATAGGCAGGTAAGGATTCGCCGTCGATGGTGCCGGATGCATATTGTGCCGATACCGTTTGTATTTTCACCTGTTCCGGTTTTATGCTGCGTATGGCACGCAGTACTTTCATTTTTTCATCACGTACTGCATCGGCGGTAAATTCAACCGGTGGCTCCATCGCCACCAGAGTCATCATCTGCATCAGGTGACTTTGAATCATATCGCGCAAGGCACCCGATTTTTCGTAGTATTTAGCACGGTACTCTACGCCCAGTGTTTCGGCAGTTGATATCTGAATATGGTCAACGTAGTTGCGGTTCCACAACGGTTCCATGATACTGTTAGCAAAGCGATACACTAGCAGGTTCTGCACACTTTCTTTACCAAGATAGTGGTCAATACGATAAATTTGGTCTTCTTTAAACACTGACTGTAGCTCTTTATTCAGCGCACGAGCACTTGCCAGATTATGTCCAAACGGTTTTTCGATGACCAGCCGACGATAACCTTCATCTTCATTGGCAAGCCCCACTTTATGCAACCCCTGTGTGACTTTGCCATACCAGTCGGGTGGAATGGCACAATAGAACATGGCATTTTTTTTGCCATCAAGCATTACCAGTGCTTCGGCAAGACGCTGGTAGGTCATTTCATCACCGAGGTCACCCGGCACCATAATCAGTCGTGAAAGAAATTTTTTCCACCTGCCTTTATCCTCGACAATGCCTGGAGAAAACTCCTGCATGCCTTCACGCACCAGCTTAAGCCACACGTCTTCAGTGCGATTATTGACTACACCGATTATTTTGCTGTCGCTATGTACCAGCCCACAACACAGCATGCGTACCAGTGCCGGCATCAATTTACGTTTACTCA
>CAZALW010000335.1:0-3528 GCA_964485705.1 uncultured Thiotrichaceae bacterium | reverse complement strand
TGATGAAATATTGCCTGATTAATCGGAATCCATAATTGTGTATCTTGTTTGTAGCTGAATTTACCGTCATCATGAATGATTACATCTACACAATAGTTTTTTGTTTTGTAGGTTTCATCAAGAAATTTATTAGACATGATCCCGTAAGTTTCTGAACCACATTCAGCTTCTAAATGAAAACTTGTACTATCTGATTCAACATGACCACCGGCATTAACTAACACACCACGCGGCACCATAAAACTTCGTAAAACCTGTTTGTGTTCACTATCCCACAACCAGTAACCTAATTCTTCATGAAAAGCATCACCACTACCAATAGGCCATGCGGTCATTGAGTAACGCAAACCATACAGTTTTTGCGGCCCGTTGTTAACCGGTCCGATAGGGATAAACACGGCTTCTTCACGGTATTTCGTTTCGGTTTCTTTACTGTGAATCCTGGATACATCAATACCATTATCACCTTGCCAGGTACCGACAAGGGGTGCCAGTGGACCAAGGTTTTTAATGATTTCTTCACTCATGGTTTTCTCCGTGACTTAAATAAAAATATACAAAATTCGTGTTATTCATCCCTTTAGTAAGACCAACGTAAAGGATGCAGTAGAAGCACTATATATTAAAACTTGACTGAATTTGTAGCCAAAGTCATCAGTAAAATTAATTTCGTCCAGGGGGCACTCTCACTACGATTCATCTTATCTTTTTACATTAAAGCAACCCATAATGAAAGCAACGATTCAACATGCGATACAACCAATTGATTTTACAATCAATAACAGCATGAAATTGATGCGGATAAGTTTTTTGCAGAGATAACTTTATAATACCTTCTAAAAAATAGCTTTTAATCAATCAAGGTTTGGATGTATAGTAAATACTCATCCAGTATAAAAATGTTGTCAGTTGACGCTCGAGACCAGGAAATTTCGATGCAGCAATGTCTAGCAGTTAAAAAAATAATGGATAAAGCTGCCCTTGTGTGGTTCATGAACGGTTCGAAATAATTCCTGGATCATAATCTACATGATGTGTATAGGGAGAATAGCGAAATGTTACATTCAAAAGATAAATCCATAGGTTTTTATTTACGGTCAGTTTTTTTAATTGTTTTTAGTCTGGCTCTACTCAGTTGCGGGGGTGGTGGCGATGGAGACAGTTCCAGTAGTAGCTCCAGTTCTAGTTCCAGCGGTGGAGCGGCAGGTGTTAGTCCGGTAACACCTCTAACAAGTTCTGAAACTCTTCCCAATGCTGGCCTGGGAGAATTTACTATAGAAAGTGGTTCTGATGGAAATATAGAGTTTGTAAATCAAGCCTTTCAACTATCAAGCGGAACCCCTTCGATTAATGTTGTAGCTGTTGAAAGAGTTCAGGCGGCGGATGTTTCATGTAGTGATGGAACTAATATTAACGGTGTCCTGTCATCTGATTTTTCTACAGGTGTGGTTAATCTCAATGCGGTTCTAAACAGTCAAAACATATCCTGCACATCTACGTTCCAGTCAATCTTACCTGTTACCATAAGTGACGAACAATCAATCGTTGCCCTGTTAGAAGATTGGGGGAACGATCTCGACCCTGCTCCTGCTAATGTCGCACAATCAGGGCTGATAAGTACTGATTGCCCATCATCTGTTAACGATGATCTTGATATTGATCCTTTTACAAAGAGTTGTGACGGTAACTTTCTTACCAACTATACCGTTACAGATGATGCTGGCGGAATTCATAAACTTTCTACAAAATTTTCGTTCA
Source organism: uncultured Thiotrichaceae bacterium (assembly GCA_964485705.1). Classification (GTDB taxonomy): domain Bacteria; phylum Pseudomonadota; class Gammaproteobacteria; order SZUA-229; family SZUA-229. Next base: position 1,770 of record CAZALW010000335.1, on the reverse strand, counting down.
CATCCAGTTCTTCAAGCAGTAGTTCCTCAAGTTCCAGCTCCAGCAGCTCTTCCAGTAGTAGCTCCTCAAGTTCCAGTTCAACTAGCTCTTCCAGCTCAAGCTCAAGCGGTGGTGGCGGTTCTAACGTAACGTTTACTGGTAGCGGTATTACAGAGTTACCAAGTGCCACGTTTACAGCTACCAGCTTTGAAGATACGTTCGGAACATTGACCTGGACTGATAGTAATGGCACTACCATACTGATGGTTTTGGTGGTTCCGGATACGGTGGTTTTGGCTACAGTGCAAAGTGGTAGTACATCTGAGGTTTGGTTTGCAAACGTTGCTGAGCTTGCAAAGATTAGTGTTACTGCAGATGCAATTTTGTTTAACAATATTAAATTTGATGAAGCTAGCTTTACAGTACCATCCATAATAGGAAATGGTGCACTAAGCAGACAATAAGCCCTGTAACTTGTTGAACCGACCTGACAAATTATTTGCCAGGTCGGTTTTGTTACAGTAGCTGGTAGCTGGTAGATAGTGGTTATTTTCCAATGTACTTTTTACTTGCTTTAAACCCTTTATGCGTTTTTTTGTATTCTTTTACTGCCTGTTTCAATTCATCTCTGCCTATGCAGCTGATATCAATCTTGCCATTACCCAGACCAGTAAAAATAATCAGGTCGCTATCACGGTTACAAACCACTCCCACCAACCGGTAGAGATCAAACAACTCGAATTAATCCTGAATAATAAAAACTATGTAATAACCCAGCCGGATATTGTATTAAGCGGGCAGAAAAAAAATTACGACTTTACCATTCAAATGCCCGATATCGCTGGCAGTTATGCTCAACAGATTAATCTTTATTACCTCAATGATGCAAAAGTATTTACCTTAACGGATATTGGTTTTTTTTATTATAAAAAACCATTTAACCCACCAACACTGGACACGTTATACGTCGATGGTGCACAAACAGGTTTATTAAATTTAAAATCCAGCCATACTGAAAAATGGAGGATTGTTTTACCCCGAGAAGTCACCTCTCGATTAATTCAATCGGCAAAAAACGAAACCAGAAAATACTGGATTCGGGGAAATTATTCCGGCTTTAATAATAATTATCCTGTTTTCGCGGTGTCTGAAGGCATAATAAATAATCGTCACTATGCACAAATTTTGCGCGCAAATCTGCAGGTCCGACATGCTCAAGATAACCAGCAGCGTGGTTGGACATCCAACTTTGTTTTGCTGTTCATTATTCTTTTATCGCTACTATCATTTGTAGTAGCACTGACTCAATATTTATCCAATTCTCGTTATGCTAACAATATTTTGGCTTATAGTTCCCGTCTGTTCTGGTTGTCACTTATTTATTATCTACTGAAAAATAGTCCGTTATTTTTTGCCGGCAGTGCGGCTTATCTCGAACAATTATCCTGGGGTTCATCACAGGGCATTGACTGGATCAATCTGCTTTATGGTTTCAGCGATTATTTAAATGGAAAAAATTACAGCTATTTTTTCAGGTATTTTATCGATGCTTACTTGTGGGCATTTGTATTTCTGTATCCCATCTATTTACATTTTTCAGAGCCACAGAACCCGGAAAAGGATAAGTATATTCGCTGCCTGCATTGGACTATTCATCCACTCTGCACGTTGTTGTCTCGGGCAAATATTTCTATTAAAGAATTTAATTCAACACCTTCAGATAATTCACAATCATCTGAATGGCAGTCTCCGGTTAAAAAAGGTTTTTTAATTTTAGCAGTCAAACTGTTT
>CAZALW010000334.1:0-3538 GCA_964485705.1 uncultured Thiotrichaceae bacterium | reverse complement strand
CAAGATTCTGGTGAGTGGCAGCGATGACACGGACATTGACTTTAATGGGTGTGTGCCCGCCTACACGGTAGAAAACGCCTTCTGCCAGCACACGCAATAAACGGGTTTGTAATTCGGCTGGCATGTCGCCAATTTCATCGAGAAATAAAGTGCCGCCATCAGCCTGCTCAAAGCGGCCTTTGCGCAATGCCTGTGCGCCGGTAAAAGCGCCTTTTTCATGGCCGAATAATTCGGATTCCAATAGCTCTTTTGGGATGGCTGCGGTATTTAATGCAATAAAAGCTTTGTCTGCTCGTGGGCTGTGCTTGTGCAGTGAGAGTGCTACCAGTTCCTTGCCGGTGCCGGATTCCCCGGTAATTAACACGCTGATGACAGATTTTGATAAACGCCCGATGGTACGGAAAACTTCCTGCATGGCGGGGGCAGCGCCAATGATTTCAGGCGTGTTGTTGTCATGGTTTATTAGATTTTCATGTGACGGTTTCTTATTGCATGCACGTTGCGTGACTTCTACGGCATCATCAATGTCAAACGGTTTGGGCAGATATTCAAATGCGCCGCCCTTGTAAGCGGAAACGGCGCTATCCAGATCGGTGTGGGCAGTCATAATAATAACTGGTAAATCAGGGTAATCTGACGACAGCCGGGTCAGTAATTCCAAACCATCTATGCCCGGCATGCGCACGTCGGTAATGATGACATCGGGTTGTTCATGCTTTAATTTGTCCGAACTTAACTTGTCTAAAATCGTGTTGGCATTGTCGAAGCTGGTGACAAAAAAGTTTGCACCTTCAAGTGCTTTTTGTAGCACCCAGCGTATCGAGTCGTCATCGTCAATAATCCATATATGCTTTTGAGAGGAGGTGGGTGAGTTTGTGAGTTCGGTCATTTATTTGCTTCACTTTGGTGATTACTTACCTGGGAGCTTGTCCGAAAATAGAAACCGTAGCGAGGGAATTCTATTTTTAGTCATTTTTTTCACTGATTTGAGGAGAATAGTTGCGCTATTTAACGAAAATCAGGGAGGAAAAGGACAAAAATGGGGTTTCCGCAGTAGGTTATCTATTCTCGGACAAGCTCCTATGTAGGCTAATAGGTAATAAAAGGCTAAAAATTGTTTTGCCAGGTTTGCTGGTAAATTCGATTAAACCATTATGCTGTTGTGCTAATGATTGCGCGATGGATAAACCCAGCCCAGTGCCTTCGGCGTGACCGGTAATCATCGGCATAAATATTTTTTCCTGCAACTCTTTTTTAACACCACTGCCACTGTCTTCAATATCAATTCTGGCAACCAGTGGATAGCTGTGTAAGCCAACTTTGCAATTTCTTTGTGTGCGTGTTTTAAAAATAATGGTGGCTTTACTGTTTTCAGAAGTCGCAACGGGTTTTGGCGAAGAAAGTGATGCAGTTACGGCGTTACGTGTAATATTTAATATCACCTGAATCAACATGGATTCATCTGCATGTAAGTCGGGAATGCTGGGGTCATAATCAGCTTTTATTATAAGCTGATTATTTTCCGCCAGTACCAGTTGACGTACATGTTCTAAAATTTTGTGTATATTAACTTCGCTTTTTGTCGGAATATTTTTGGGTCCAACCATGCGGTCGAGCAGGTTCTTTAAACGGTCGGCTTCATTGATAATGATTTGAGTGAATTGTTTGTTTTCGCAGCCATCAGGGCTTTTTTCAAGTTCTCGTTCGAGTAACTGTGCAGCGCCGCGAATGCCACCCAGTGGATTTTTTATTTCATGTGCCAGTCCGCGTAATAAGCTTTTACTGGCTTCATATTGGCTGAGTATGCTTTCTTCATGAGCAAGTTTGTGCTGTGTTTTCAGGCGAATAAATTCCAGTAATAAAAATTTACCCTGTGGTTTGTATTGAAGGGGGGAAACAGAATAATCAACGTCAATAATTTTGTGATGGTGCAGGCGTAACTGGTCATCATAAACTGTGTAGGGGTGTGAAGAAACTAAAGATCGTTCCATGCGATCAAAAAACTCATGTTCATTGATAACCAGTTCGCGTATATTTTTTTTCGCTGCCCGTGTATTGCTGATATGAAACAATAATTCAGCGGCTGGATTGATGCAGATAATTTGCAGATTTTCACCGATTATGATAATCGAAGAATGCAGATTGTCGATAACGGTTTGTGGTGAGTTGTATTGTGAAGTGGCCATAACGGGGTTGCTGCAATATCTGAGCCAGCTTGTCAGGGGCTAGATATTTACTTATTTAATGTTTTTCAGTTACTTGCGTAAGGCGATTGATAAAGAATCAATAGATTAAGCAGTGGGCTTATTGTATCGCACCAATGTAGTGCGTGGCTAGTTTTGTTGGGCATTAAGATCTCTCACAAAAAGCGTTCGAGATGACAAAGTGGTAGGGTGAAGTAGTGGCACATTCATGTGCCACTACTTCACCCTACCAGGCTACAACCGTAAAATGTCAGAGTTAGCATGTAGGTTGGGGTGAGGCACGAACCCCAACATTAGTCAGTTAGTGCCAGAGATTGCTGGGGTTTGTGCCTCACCCCAGCCTACGCACTGATGCCGGTCTGTGTTCCTGCGAAATACCCGGCTTAGTTTGCTCGTGGCCTGGGCCTAATAACAGCATGTTTAATATGCACAATGATAGCTCGGCTGCGTACAATGATTTTCCCCTGTTTATCTCTAACCTGTGCCTGTAGTTGATGTGCGCCACGTTCAAGACGACCAGCGGGTAAAACAAGGCTCTGGCTATTTTTTATCAGGGACTTGCCATTTTTCATCAACCAGATGTTATGCCCCTGCGCTGTGTTTAATGCTGGTTTGAGCTTGAGTGATACGGTAACAGCCGGTTCGTTCCAGATGGTTTCATTATTTTTTGGTGTCACGATATCAAAATCAGTGTATTTAAACTCAGCCGGTTTTTCTTCTGTGACAGCTTGTTCGGGTTTAACTTTTGGCGTATCAACAATGGAAAGAGACGGGGGAGTAAATTTTTTCGCATTATCAAAAGGTTTATCCGAATAAAACACGTTACCTTTATCATCAATGCCTTTATATAGTTCTGCATGTGAAGAAATGGCAACCAGGAGTAATGCTGCCAGCAAGCTTTTTAAATAGGTGTGTTGCATAAGTTTGACTCGGATATTTTTTAGTATGCTGTAAATTTAACACAAAAAAGCCCCGCACATTGTGCAGGGCTTTTTATGGTCAGTGATTCCTGTGCCAGCGCACAGGGTTTGACTGTTACACGCTGTAGTACATATCATACTCACAAGGATGCACAGACGCACGGTAGCGCTGAACTTCTTCATTCTTCAGCTGAATAAAGCCGTCGATCACGTCATCGTCGAATACACCGCCTTCGGTCAAAAATGCGCGGTCGGCATCCAGCGCTTTTAATGCTTCATCAAAAGAGAAAGCAACCTGTGGGATTTTTGCTTCTTCTTCCGGTGGTAAGTCATAGAGATCTTTATCTGCGGCTTCGCCGGGATCAATTTTGTTTTTGATGCCGTCAAGACCAGCCATCAGCATGGCAGCAAAAC
>CAZALW010000333.1:0-3596 GCA_964485705.1 uncultured Thiotrichaceae bacterium | reverse complement strand
ACATGATACTTCCGTAATTATGCTGTTTTTACCCACTAATTTTCCTGAAGAGCCAAATTTTATTAAACCATCATTCTTCCAGCAGCTCTTCCAGAATGACATTTAAAAACATATAACCTTTTTCGCTAGTGGTAATTTTGTTTTTATCAATAAATAATAAAGACGAGTCAATATTTTTAACGGCCGCTTTCAATATTTTGTAATTAAGTCCTGTATTTTTTTTAAATGTTGTTATATCACTGCCATTTTTTAACCGTAGCGCATTTAATAAAAATTCAAACACAATATCGAATTGTTTAAGTTGCTGTGTACCAGAAAAACCTTTGCCATTAATCGTGTTGTTTATGTACTGTTGTGGCTGCCGGTGTTTCCAGCGACGGGTGATAGTTAGTTCAGCTCCTGATATTTCGGCTGATGAATTTGTTTTATGACTGAGCTTTCCATGTGCACCAGCACCTATGCCAATGTAGTCACCAAAGTGCCAGTAGTTCAAATTGTGCGCACATGCTTTGCTGGTTTTTGAGTAAGCAGAAATTTCGTATTGGCTATATTGTTTGTCTATTAACAGATTTTGACATTGTGTTTGCATTTCCCAGATAAAATCACTTTCCGGCAGCACGGGTGTGTGTTTATAAAAATACGTGTTTTCTTCAATGGTGAGTTGATAGTGTGAAATATGTGGCACATCAAATTCGCATGCGATGGTTATGTCGTCGATAGCTTGCTGTATGCTCTGCTGCGGCAGAGCGTACATTAAATCCAGATTGATGTTTTTAAAACCCGCCTTTTTTGCGGTTTCAATTGCCATTAATGCCTGGCCCTTGTCATGAATGCGTCCGAGTATTTTTAAATGCGAGTCATTGAAGCTTTGTATACCAATGGATAAACGATTGATACCGGCATCAAAAAAGGCGTTGAATTTTTCCTGCTCAAACGTGCCGGGGTTTGCTTCCAGTGTTATTTCAATGTCATCGAATTTGAAAAGTTTTTTTGCATGTTCAACAATGGTGCGTATCGAGTCAGCAGAAAATAAACTCGGTGTTCCACCACCAAAAAAAATACTGCTTAGCGTTCGCTGCCCGGCATGCTGGTATTCGTTATCCAGGTCTATTAACAGCGCTTTAAGGTACAGGCTCTCATCAAAATCGCTATTTTTTTCAAAGGAGTTAAAGTCACAATAAGGGCATTTTTTCACACACCAGGGAATGTGAACATAAAGACTTAATGGGATGGTGTTTTTCACTGCGATGACAGGCCGGGAAAAGAAAGAGGCATAACTTTAACAGTTATGCCTCTTACAATGTAGCTTGAATAAGACAGGTATTGCTTAGGCACCTGACTGAGGGTTTATGCTGTATTCAAACCACACTGTTTGCTGTTATGCACGAAAACAACTATCTGTGCAAAAAATCAGGCGCTATTTTATTTGGCGCAATTTCATGAATTAATAGAGATGCCTTTTCTTAACTTTGGTAGCAATTTTGGTAGTGAGCAATTCCGCCAATGTTGGTGATATTGGTAAAACCAAGACTGGCCAGTATCTTTTCCGCGATAATTGCGCGACTACCTGACTGGCAGTAAATCAGCACCAGGTCATTTTTTTGCAGACGTTCATGCGCAAGAACCGGCAAAATAGCCAATGGGATGTTCTTTGCATTAGGCAAGCAACTATTATTAAACTCATCTGTGCTACGCACATCAAGTAACGTCGCACCGGTTTGCATGGTTTGGCGAATATCATCGCAAGTTAAGTTATTCATGGGGCTCTCATTTAAGGTAATGAATACCTCTCTTATCTTAAGTAGATTTTTTCGCTGAAAATGCCAGACGAACCACAGCAATAAATATAGCCAATACTACAGCTGCAGTGGAATAAGTCAGGATATCTAAGATCATGGATCTTCTCCTTTTGTATTAATATTGAACATTAGTACACGCTAATATAATAAAGTTCAATGTGTTTGCCAATGATTATTATCAAATCAGAGAATATATTTTCTAAAAAGCCCGTCAGAATAATCTTTAAGCGTATAAAACACAGTTGGCGAAAATAGTGGAACCAATATGCTAAATCGTTATTTATCTGATTTTTCGTAAGTACTGCTGTTTTGTAGCCGTTTGTGTAACCAAATAATGAGAAGAATGCCGGGGATGGCAATGAGTGTGCAGAACAGGAAAAAACTTGGCCAGCCAAATGCCTCAACCATATAACCTGTCGGCGCGGCGGCAAAGACCCGGGGCATACCCATAAAACTGGTGAGCAGGGCAAACTGGGTTGCGGTAAAGCGTTTATCAGTGAGGCTGGCGATAAAACCGATAAAAGCAGCCGTGCCCAAACCCGCGCTTAAATTTTCAAATGCGATCACCACAGTGAGTGTGAAAAGATCATCACCCACATAACTTAACCAGATGAAGCCTGCAGTTGATATCGACTGCAACAAACCGAACCAGAGTAAACATTTATAAATGCCGTGACGCATAACCAGCATGCCACCGATAAAGGTACCGGCTATGGTTATTGGAAAACCAAATATTTTCACAATGCCGGCAATTTCTGACTTGGTGAAACCTAAGTCAAGGTATAAAGGCATGGTCATTTGCCCGGCCATGGTGTCGCCAACTTTGTATAAAAACACAAAAACTAAAATGATGAGCGCATAGTCGCGCGTGAAATATTCTTTAAAGGGCTGAATCACGGCATCCTGTAATGTTTTTGGCTTACCGTGTTCGCCGTTCGGTTCTGGCGCAAGCAGGGTAGCAATTAGCCCGAAACTCATTAAAGCCGCCATGATTAAATACACCCAGTGATACGCCATCTGGTCAGCTAAAAACAAACCACCACCGGTGGCGATTAACATGCCGGTGCGATAGCCGCCGACATAAAGTGAAGCGCCCATGCCCTGCTCATCATCCTGTAATGATTCACGGCGATAAGCATCGATAACAATATCCTGGCTGGCTGAAAAAAAGCTGAGCAATAATGCAGCAATGGCTGTCATCATTAACATTTGCGAGGGACTGGAAAAGCCAAGTAAGGCAATCGAGACGATTAAACACAGTTGCCAGATGAATAACCAGCCTCGGCGGCGACCTAGCAGAGCAGGTGTATAACGATCCATCAATGGTGCCCAGACAAACTTCAATGTGTAGGGCAAACCAACCAGCGCAAACAGGCCAATGGTGGCAAGATCAACCTTTGCCTCAACCATCCACGCTTGCAATAAAGAGCCGGTAAGCAACAACGGCAAACCACCGGCAAAACCCATGACAAAAGCGAGCAACATACGCCCCGTTAATAAAGACGTAAATACTTGCGACCAGGAAGGTTTATGCTGTTCGAGTTGTGGGCGGGTGTGCTTCACTGCTGTGTTTCACTGCTGTGCTAAAAACGCGCGGAACTTAACGTAACGTAAAATCGTAATCAATAATCAATGGCGAATGATCGGAAAAACGTTCATCTTTATAAATATCACTGGCCGTTACCAGCGGTGCCAGTTTAGGTGTAATGACCTGATAATCAATACGCCAGCCAGTATTATTCGCCCACGCCTGGCCGCGATTAGACCACCAGGTATATTGGTCGGGCAGCTGGTTGA
>CAZALW010000332.1:0-3627 GCA_964485705.1 uncultured Thiotrichaceae bacterium | reverse complement strand
TAGCCAGAGATAAATCGGTTGAGGCAGCAAAACTAAAAGCAATCAATGCCTCTAAACAAATAACAACAACTTTATCCTAAAAATATGAAAATACTCAATAAAGTCATATTCATTACGCTTTTATCTTTTAGTGCCAGCAGTTATTCAGTCGAGATAACACCCTTACTCGGTTATCGCACGGGCGGTGAATTTATTGATGACAACACCAACAAAAAACATACTGTTGTCGGCACTGAAAGCTATGGCTTTATTATTGGCTTGCCTTATGAGTTTGGCAAAACCATTGAAGTTTATTATAGCCATCAGTCATCAAACTTAAACTCGGTGAGTATCGAACCTCCTGCAACAAGCAGCACAGCCGACATACCCTTAACCATTGATTATTTACACTTTGGCGGCACCGCCCCCATTCAGCAAGATAAAAACTTTAAAACCTTTGTCAGTGGCGGCCTCGGTTTTACCTATTTAAGCCCTGACTTTGCCAACACACAATCAGATTTACGTGCCTCATTCAGCGTTGGCATTGGTTTACTGTGGCCGGTCACTGAAGCCATTGCCTTACGCCTGGAAACACGTGGATTCGCCACTTTATTTAACAGTAACTCGGCTCTTTTCTGTCATGGCGGCTGCGCTTTATCTATCAATGGCAGTTTGTTTTTTCAGGGTGAAGTATTTGCGGGTTTAGCGATTAAATTTTAATAGTAGCTACTCAGCGTCATCAAACAAGAAACATATTTACCACGAAGGACACGAAGATCACGAAGATCACGAAGAAAAATGATGGTAAATGATCAACACGATTAAATTAAATGTGGCAGGTATATATCATGGTCAATATACTTTAAAAACTTCGTGGTCTTCGTGCCCTTCGTGGTAAAAAATTTAACAATCCGTAAAAAATAGAAACTCGCCGAGTAGTTACTTTTAATAACTATAAACCAGCGTCATCGCAACTTCGGTATCTGTCTTCTCGATATTTGTAGGCACTTTAGACTTATTTCTTATGGTGTAAGTAAACTTTAAAGCAAGCGTGCTATTAATATTTGCCTGTATACCCGTAATTGATTCCGTCGAGGTAATGTCTTCGCCTATATCAAAACTTAAGTCCTGAGTAAATTTTGAATTTGCTGTGATTTGCCACCAGTACCTACCTGCAAGCCTTACCAGGCCTTCCTCATCGGAGACAGCGTTATCAACTTTAAAAAACCTGACACCAGGGCCAATCTCCAAATCCAGCTCCATATCAGCTTGTTTGATGACTTTACGTCCATAACCTGCTGAAACGATATGTTCATATTCAAAACCACTAAACCGGTCTTTCTTCAATTTAACTAAACCAAAGGCATAATCATGCTCAGTAAATTTATAGTCCGACTTACCTGATAGTTCATAACGTTCGGCAGAAACAATACTGTTTCCGGCAGCATCTTCTGATTCTGTGCCGTAGCCTTCGGCATGTGCATTATGACGCCATTTATCTACTTCATAAGTCACATCTGCTTTTAGCGCGGTAGTCTGGGTTTCGGTGTTACCTGTAGTACGGATAAAGCCTAACTCGACCTCACTTTTCCATGGTGACATTTCTTTTTCTTCGGCGACAACACTGCCTGTTACAACAGCCAGAGTTGTTAAGGCTAAGACAAAATAATTTTTTTTCATTAAAACATCCTTAAATAATAAATAATGCAAATAAAAACCCTTGCACGCCATCTATAGTTATTACTGAGTCGGGTGAAAAGGATACTGCTTATTAAAGACTGTCTACAGCAAGGACACTGTAGTCAAGCTTACATAGACGTATTTATAGCGTGTCTTTAATAAGCAGTATTCTTTTCACCCGACTCGTTAATATGATGCGGCGTACAAAGGCTCTAAAAATACTTTTATGCTGCTTTAACCTGTGGCGTGTGTTGATGAACATCCATCTGTGGATAAGGAATCGAGATGCCTTCTGCGTCAAATGCTAACTTGATTTTTTCATGTGTATCGCCATAAACATCCCAGTAATCCGCAGTTTTACACCATGGACGAACCTTAAAATTCACACTGCTATCAGCAAGCTCACCTACCGCTATCGTCGGTGCGGGATCGGCCAATATACGACCATCTTCACCAAGTATGCGGGCAATAATTTCTTTCGCTTTTAACAGATCGTCGTCATAACCTATACCAAACACCATGTCCACACGTCGGGTGTTGCGTTTTGAGTAGTTGGTGATGGTGCCACCAAAAACTTCACCATTAGGAATAATAATCTCCCGGTTATCCGGTGTACGCATGGTCGTGGTAAAAATACCTATTTCTTCAACAATACCGGAAACCCCCGCCACTTCGACAAAGTCACTGGCATTAAAGGGTCGAAATATAATTAGCATGACACCGGAAGCAAGATTCTGTAGTGTTCCCTGCAAAGCCAGACCAATCGCCAGACCGGCGGCACCAATCAAGGCAATCATGGAGGTAGTATTAACGCCCAACTGATCCAGCGCGGCAATAATGACAAATAACAACAGTACCGTGCTGATGATTGAGGCAATAAAATTAATGAGGATTTCATCAACTTTTGCTTTTGTCATCAATTTCCTGGCTAGTTTAACCAGTATTTTTACAGCGAACTTACCGATCAAAAAAATGACTATCGCCATTATTATGCTTATTGCCCAGGGTAAAACAAAGGTTTCAATGAGTTGTTGAATCTCAAGACCACTTGGTATATCTGGCATAGTGGGCAATGCTGGGACTTCTGGAATAGTTGGTGTTGATGATTCTTCTGACATTTCATTCTCCTTTGAGGTATCTGGTCTTATTAACCTGGTAACAGAGCCATGGTTAGTTTGACTCTCTAATAATCTAACATTTACATCTATCCGAATGCTCTCATCTTAAGCAGCAACTGTAAGAACACCGAATATGGGCACGGACTTTAACATATTGAACTGATGGTTAAACAGGTGACATTTATTCATCACAGGAAAATACATGCAATTTATTATAAATCGTCTGTAATACACTGAAAAATTAGTATTTTCCCTTGAATTTTTTCCTCTTGTACTACACTAATAGTATTAACAAGGTGATTTTATTGAAGATTATGGTTTCGAATATTCCCAACATTACAGAAAGAAGGCAGTCGCCGCGTTATGAAATAGACCTCGCCGTTGATCTGATTCTGGTTAATGGAAATGCGCTCGCTGTTCATACACGTAACATATCAAGTTGCGGCTTACAAATTATATGCGATAGCTGGGTAACCGATGAAATAGAACCTCGTGGTATTCAAAATCACGCCACCAGCCATATCCGATTAAAAACCATTGGCGAGTTACCTGTTGGCGGAAACAGCAAAAAACTTTATGCCAACTGTCGCATTATGTCAGTACAAAGAATGTCGCAAGATGCGTACATGCTAAACCTTGCTTTTATTGATTTTGAAAACGGATCTGAAAAAGTACTGGATGATTTTATTGACCAGCATGAGCAAAAAAAAACAGTGGTTAAAGCGTCTGCTTAGCCATTAAGGCATTAAGTCTACATTTCATCTGACTGACAGCGTCATATATGGAATGGCAGGTTTCGACACATAGCGGACGTTGGAAAAGCTGAAAAACATTGAGTCCGCGAAGAACG
>CAZALW010000331.1:0-3637 GCA_964485705.1 uncultured Thiotrichaceae bacterium | reverse complement strand
ACAGGGTGTATGCTCAGCTACTCAGAGGTTATGCACTTATTATACGAATTCAGCTTATTCAACAAATCCCGTGTACAGCAAAAACCAGATCATCGCATGGCGTGTCAGACAGTCTATCCAGCTGCGTTCAAAAGATATGCCGCTGATGAGTGAGGTGCTGGGTGAATTACAGAAAGAATTAAAATTGAGTGCAATTTCGTTCGATATCTCACGTGATAAAAGAGAACAACAGACACAGTTATTAATTGACCAGGCACTGACTGCATATGATACGAGGGCAACGCAGATAACCAATAAACTGAAACGAGCTTCCTACAAGATCGTCAACATGAAAGTTTCGACAACAGCAAGCGCGGGATCATACAAATATAGAGCTGCCAGCATGATGATGTCAGATTCAGCATCTGTTGTGGCACCGGAAATAGCAAGGGGCGATAAAACATTAACAGTGAGAGTTAGTGGCACGATAGAACTGGAGTAGTTTTTACAAGCTGCTTATCTTGTAGCTTCTCAATAACCTGTGGCAATAATCAAACTGAACCTGTGTCGCAGGTATTGCGGGACTAAAGTCCCGCTTCCAAAAGCACCTTAACCGGAAGTGGGACTTTAGTCCCGCCTTTGTGCCACGGGTTATTGAGAAGCTACCTTATCTTTCGCTAAAGTCTTATCCATAATGGTTTTATTGTGGCTCCCACAGTTGTTAGCATCGGATTTACCTTAGGCAGTAAGTAAAAACAAGCCATATATCTTACTTGCCTTTTGTTCCGTATTCTTCGTTGCTTCGTCAATTAAATAATTCATTATGCGCCCTCCTTGCGCCTTAAATACAAAACAAAATTCGGCGCAATATGTACAGCTTATTTTCACTTACTGCCTTAAGATAACCACATGAAAACTTACCTTGTCGGCGGCGCAGTCCGTGATGAATTACTCGGCTACCCGTTCACAGAAAAAGACTGGGTTGTTGTTGGCGCAACCGTTGATGACATGGTTTCTACAGGCTTTCAGCAGGTCGGAAAAGATTTCCCCGTTTTCCTGCACCCGCAGACCAAAGAAGAATACGCACTGGCTCGCACCGAACGAAAAACTGCTGCGGGTTATAAAGGCTTTGAGGTTCAGGCTTCATCTGATGTGACACTGGAAGATGACCTCATTCGTCGCGACCTGACCATTAATGCCATCGCAAAAGATGAAAATGGTGAGTTCATCGACCCATATCATGGCATGGCTGACATACAAAATAAGATACTACGCCATGTATCTGCTGCGTTTGCTGAAGACCCGGTTCGCATTTTACGCATCGCCCGCTTTATGGCACGTTATGCTCACCTGGGTTTTAGCATTGCAGGCGACACCATGCAGTTAATGAAAAACATGGTATCTGCCGATGAGGTTGACGCATTGGTGCCGGAACGTGTCTGGCAGGAGATGAAAAAAGCACTATCGGAAAAAACACCCACCGCATTTATCTCAACATTACGCGACTGCGGTGCACTTGAACGTATTTTGCCAGAGTTAAATTGTTTGTGGGGCGTACCCCAACCGGAACAGCACCACCCTGAAATTGATACTGGCATTCACACCATGCTGGTACTGGAACAGGCCTGCAAACTCAGCGATAATCCGCAGGTACGTTTTGCCGCTTTAGTCCATGATCTTGGCAAAGGCACTACACCAATAGAAGAGTGGCCACGCCATATTGCACACGAAGCCCGTGGCGCAGATATTGTAAAAAAAGTGTGTCAGCGATTACGCATACCTAATGAATATCGCGATCTGGCTGAACGCACCGCACGCTTTCACTTGCATTATCATCGTGCGCTTGAACTCAAAGCAAAAACCATGGTGAAAACACTGGTGCAATTAGACGCATTCAGAAAACCGCAACGCTTTGAAAATTTTCTGCTTGCCTGTGAGGCTGATGCCAGAGGCAGACCGGGATATGAGAATATAGAACTGCCGCAAGGTGATTATTTTCGTGACGCACTCGAAGCCGCAAAAGATATTGATATTGCCGAACTACGCAGTCTGGGTTTTGAGAATCAGGCGCTGGCAAATAAAATAAATCAGGCACGGATTAGCGCGGTTAAAAAGTTGCAAAAAACACAGTGAAACCTTTGCACAATACAGGCGCAAAAGAAAACAGGCTAAAATTTTGCTGATTGAGGCAGGAAACGCGGTTAAGCAATCACTTTTTCTGCTTTAACCAGCAGGTTTTTCATTCCCGTAAAAACCAGATAAAAACCTAAAGCGACACCGGCTGCGTTGGCAACCATATCACCAAACTCTGAAAATCGATTTTCATCAAAGCTTTGCAAATACTCTAGTGAAAAACCCATAAACAGTAAAACCACGGCAATCATATTACGCTGAAACTTATCATGGTAGATTTGCCCAAACCAAAACATCAACACAAAATAAGCTAAAGCATGAAATAGCTTATCTTCAAAAGCCAGGCCTGTTTCCAGGTCAACAGGATTACTGGTTAATGATAAAAAAACCACTAAAATAATCAAGGCATAACCGATGGTCAGCCATAAAAAACGGTGTTTCAAATCAGGATCAGCTTTTGCAAACATGGTTTTAGCTCTATATAGTGCCTGAACGGAAATAGCTCGTAGCGAGGCTCGGATATATCAAATCAGCAGATGTGCAAGATTTGCGCTACAAGATTATGGGAGCTTAGTTATTCTAAGCGACCCTATTTTAATCTTTATGGCCTGTAGTGCAAAGATTGTGTATCTGGGGCGGTCGCAGTAGAACTACTTTTCGTTCGGGCACTATATATAAAGTGACAACAATATAAAACCTAAAATCAGGCGATAAATGACAAACGGCGTCATACCTATTTTTTCCAATAGCATTAAAAAGTAGTGAATGCATAAATAGGCACTAACCGCAGAGATCAACGCGCCAATAATTAAATCATTCATATCTTTAATACTGGCAACCTGCAGATACTCTAAAGTTTCAACGCCACCCGCCAAAAGAATAACCGGAATCGACAGCAAAAACGAAAAGCGCGCCGCTGCCGGAGCGGTTAAACCAAGCATTAAACCGGCGGTAATAGTAATACCAGAACGCGATGTACCCGGTATTAATGCAATAGCCTGGGCGCAACCGATAATGACTATGTCCTTCCATGACAGGCTATGCTCATCACGCTGCCTTTTGCCTGACCAGTCTGCATACCACAGTAAAAGCCCGAAGATAATGGTTGTTATAGCAATAACCAGCGGGGTACGCAGATGCTCAGCGATAACGTCTTTAAATAGCAGACCTGCCAGACCAACAGGAATGGTTCCTATGAGCACTCCCCACGCCAACCTACTGTCCTCTGTGTGTTTGCCTGCAAATGAGGAAAACCAGGCAAAAAACATTTTGCTGATCTCGACTCTGAAATAAAGCACCACAGCGACTAAAGTGCCAACATGCACCGCCACATCAAAAGCCAGCCCCTGATCAGCCCAGTTGGTAAAATAGGGCACCAGAATTAAATGTGCAGAGCTTGAAATGGGGAGAAACTCGGTCAATCCCTGTACCAGCGCTAAAACGATAATTTGTAATAAATCCACTTAAAACCTTTCCTGATTAGCCATAACATTCAGCCTAACTTAAAGACCTTGGTTCATAAAAT
>CAZALW010000330.1:0-3651 GCA_964485705.1 uncultured Thiotrichaceae bacterium | reverse complement strand
GGATTCAAGATTACCGATATACATAAACATCTTTCCTTTAACCTGATAATTTTGGTGAATATCAATCACCGGAGCGGGTTGCTCACTATCAGTACTTGCCAACGAAACGTCTTTCAGAACATGAATACCCGTTGAACGGTACTTCGCAACATCATCTGCCAATGCCTCGCAAACAGGAATAACCAGGTTAGCATGGCGCATGGGCAGGGATTCAAGCCAGCGCAACACCCTTTGCAGCGGCCTGAGAAACGTTGCTTTATCAAGAATCTGTGTCACCATGGAAGAGTCCATGTCGTAAATATAAGGGGTTTTAAATAATGGACAGATCACCAGCGCCATAAATGCACTCTCTTCTGAAGCATGCACCACATCGTATCGATTGCGTATCATGAGATCGATAAATTTAAAAAAAAGTAGAATATCCAACAGAAGTTTTTTAACTGAAAAACCCGGACGTACATTTTCAATTTTCGGAACAGGCTTAACGCGATGTATGGCTAATCCGGGGTAATCAACATCATCACCTTCATTAAATGTAAGCAGGTCAATTTGATAACCTCGTTCAGTTAATGCGCGTATTACCAGCTTCTCTGCAATCAATGTTCCTCGCTCCTGATAAAACGGGTGCGGTGATAACATGAGAACTTTCATAAGATAATATTTTCCATGCTGCAATTATTTAAGAAATTCGTAGTCGAACCTGATTAATGAAAAAGCGCAACGGCATTTCTAATTGACCATAAGCCGTTATTGGCAGTGTTTTATTTCGCAATAATTGCTTAAAGTCTATAGCTGGCTGTTTATTACTCAACTTGCCTTGCATCATAAAGCCAAAACTGCCTACACGATCAGTCTCATTTGAAAATGGTAGCGCATCAGTACCCGGCAACAAGCGCATATTGATTGTTTTCGCCTGCCTAAAATGCAAGGGATTACGCCAGAATACCGGCCTGCCACTGTTGTCACCCAAACAGAGGTCGCTATGTGCTTCTGCTTTCAGCAAACTGGACAATATTTGCCCCCTTTCACCCAACCATTTACCAACAGCCCAGGGTAATACTGGAATCGCATCCTGATCACGCACAGCATTGAGTGCAGAGGTAAGTGATAAGCCATCTTCAAACGACCTGTCAGTAACAAGCGCTAACAGCTCCAGGCCTTCGGCAGTAGCGACCTGCCTGCCTGCCATAATATAGATAATACTTTTATTTTCAGCATTATCAGTTAGCGGCCTTGCTTGTAACACGGTTTTGTCCAGGGTTTTTTCTATTTGCCAGCGACCAGAGGCATCTAACATGGAAGCTCGCTGGAACCAGTTGTCACGGCTGGTTTCAGCAAGTAATAACACGCCTGTATAGCCATGATTTAAACTCAGTTTTTTTGCCGCACGGGCAAAATTATATAAGGCGGCATCAAGTAATTTATTAATATCAAAACAAGAATAAATATGCACATGTGCATCAACCAGTAACGTTCCTGTATCAGTATCACTCATTATTTGCTAACGCCTCTTCTTTGAAACGTGATTTCATTCTTTGGTTCGAAAAAAGATTCCTGACTAGCCATGAAAACCAGCTATATTTATTTTTTTCATTGTAAAACAACAGCTTAATTTGCTACTGTCATCTCGACCAGAGGGAGATCTTATACCACGGTAGCTCAAGACCTCTCCCTCTGGTCGAGATGACAGTAATAAAAATGATTTTACGAACCAATGTCTTTAAGTTAGTCTGAATATTATGGCTAATCAGGAAAATATTTATGGGCTCGAATCATATCTTTGTTATTTTGAAATAATGGATAAAATGTTATTTACGCTTCAAATTGCTCATGAGTATAGCGCCTTTTGCAAACAATAATTCTTAGTACGCTGATATTACTACCATAATTTTGAAAGAAACCTATAATCCATTAACTTTACCTTTGAAAAATTATAACTTCGCGCTCAAGAAATAACTTTAGACTGCACCCCATTGAAAAACGCCGTTTGTACGGAGATGACAATTGAATAAGAGACATATGTTTACAGGAAAAAAAGTGCTGGTAACAGGCGGCACTGGTTTTATAGGACACCACCTTGTTGACAAACTTGCTGAAATAGGCGCTGAAGTCAGGGTTCTGGCCAGAAACACAAGTAATGTAAGCAAACTAATAAACAACAATAATGTAGAAATAGTCAACGGTGACCTGGGTGATATAAAGTCACTGGAAACCGCTACTGAAGGTGTGGATATTGTTTACCATTTGGCAGCAAAGCTTCATGTCCCCCTGGACTCTGATGACCCAGAACTGCAATCAGTTAACGTAGACGGCACAAAAAACCTGCTGGATGCCTGTGTATCACAAGGCGTTACTAAATTTGTATTTTTTAGCAGCATGGCCGTTAGCTTTGGCAGTGATAGCGATATTCTGGATGAATCAACGTTATCCAGCCCAATGGGAAGATACGGTGAAGGAAAAATAAAGGCAGGCGAACTCGCCCTGCAATACCATGAAAGACACGGTATCGATACCACCATTTTAATACCTGTTGTTGTATACGGAAAAGGCGAGATAGGTAATGTAGCCAAGCTTATTAATTATATTAATAAAAGGCGGTTTGTTCTCATCGGTGATGGCAGCACGATGAGAAGTATCGTTTACATTAACAATGTAGTGGAAGCCGCTCTGTGCGTAGCAGAAAACCCGTTATCTAGTGGACAAACTTATATTGTTACTGACAAAGACAACTATAGCCTCAAACAAATGGCAGAATTTATTTCTACTAAACTTAACGTCCCTCTTTACCGTTTTCACATCCCTGTTGGCCTGGCTTCTTATTTAGCTTTAATCGGTGACTTTTCTGAGAATTATTTCAAACTGAAGCTACCGTTTAATAGCGACATTTTGAAAAGATTGATGACCAACCAACTATGCAGCTCACGGAAGATTCAGGAAGAACTAGGGTTCGTTCCTACTACGTTTGAAGAGGGAATGTCAGAGAATCTGGACTTATTTATCAGTGACAATAATACATGAGGCCTCTGCACGAGTAGTGCCACAAGGATGTGCTGTTTACGGATCAAAGGATGGAAACAACTCCTTGCTTAATGTCATTTTGACCAGCGGAAGAAATCTTCTACCACAGTAGAACAAGATTTCTCCCGCTGGTCGAAATGACAGTAGTGTCTAGCTATCACCCTTTGGTGCGAAGCTTTCACATAAAATAAAAATTTGATAAAAAACATCAATCACTAATAATCTCAGGAAACCGTCTAAAAATACAACATTGCCTATAACTCCAGCTAGAAACATGAATGTTGAGCAATTACTATTATAATTATAAAAGAAGCCTATAATCCTTTACCATTATCTATAAAAATTTACCTGATTAGCCATGAAAATCAGCCATATTTATATTTTCATTGTAAAGCAACAGCTTAACTTGCTACTGTCATCTCGACCAGAGGGAGAGATCTTGAGCTACCGTGGTATAAGATCTCTCCCTCTGGTCGAGATGACAGCAATAAAAATGATTTTACGAACCAAGGTTTTTAAGCTAGGCTGAATATTATGGCTAATCAGGAAAATTTATAACATCGTGTGCAGGAAAAATCTCAGGCTATGGACTTATCTGTAATTGTCCCTCTCTATAACGAGGAAGACAGTGTT
>CAZALW010000329.1:0-3656 GCA_964485705.1 uncultured Thiotrichaceae bacterium | reverse complement strand
ATACCGCAGGTGTCTCTTCTGTTGCAGCTTCTGGTTTGTAGTCATCGAATGCATCTGGCAGGTGAATAAAATAGTGTTCGATATACGGGCGATAGCCTTCACGGGTTTCAAAATCACCGGAGGTAGGGCGGATAAAAAAGTCACGTCCCCACAAAGAACGCAGATACATGTTCAGCCGGCGTTGCACATTAACGAATAATACGCCTCGTTGTTCTTGCTGTAATACCGCTTTGGCCTGTTCGCTTTTAAGACCGAAGTAACTGGCCTGGGCTTCAAAATCATTGCGGTAGGCAGATATACCCCATGCAATCCAGCGGCGTAATCCGCCGAGGGTAAGTTGACCTAACAATACGTCCAGGTTTTCCAGAAAGGGGCGTATTGCGCGAGGTGCTTTTGCCACCAGATTATTGAGCAGGCTTAAATAAGCTTTAAATAAATCCAGCTCGCCTAATCGATTGGCTGCGGTAGATGCCGTGGAAAAGACCAGTGACAATACTTCGGCACTGGTTCTGGAATACATCTGAATGGCGGTCGAAAGCAGTTCGGGAACGGCCTGTTCGCCAATTTCTTTGGCAACCAGCGGTGCGCTTTCGATATAAGATATCACCAGGTCTGTACCACGACCAAGAGATTTTAGTCCTGCGGCACCTTTAAGGTAAGCTTCCAGGCCGCGTGGACTGAATACCCGTACAGCATCGTGCCAGGTCGCCTCCAGTACTTCACTCGCCTGTTCGCCAAGATCTTCTAATAAGTCCTGATATTCTGTTAATTGAATAGCCATTTTATTAATTGATAATTGATAATTGAGAATGGATAATTATTTTTTGGTGTTTAGTTTGGATGACTTGATAATTGATGTTAATAGTTTTAGCAGCTCTTCTATGTCAGGTTTAATGGATTGGTAAGCTGTCTTATCTAAAATTTCTGATTTATATAAAAGTTCAATCCAATATTCTGTTTCATTTGCCTCTTTTAATGAAATTGCCATTTTATGAATAAAGTCAGCTTTACTTTCAGCATGTTCTGCTTCACGAACTAATGCACCAATAGCCGTTCCACTTCTCAAAAGCTGTTTACTTAAAACAAATTCATTTCTATCGCAAAGAAATTTGTACAATTTTACTATTCTTAACGCAAAAGCAAACGATTTAATCTTTATTATGTTCTCTTTCATAATCCATTATCAATTGTCCATTATCAACTATCAATTAATATTAATCAGGCCAAATGCGTTCTGGAAATAAAATTGACGGATTCGATCTCTGGTTAGGTTTTTTTTGTTTGGCTTTGGCAGCTGGTTTAGTACCGGTGGATTTTTTTACGCCTTTAGCCTTTTTTGCAGCCGGTTTAGTTGCGACCGTTTGTGTTTTAGCAGGCTTTTTTGGCTGTGCTTTTTTTGTTGGTGCAGCTTGCTTGCTTTGTTCTGGTTTGTTGACGCTGGCAAGCAGTTTGTCTTCGAGTTTAGTCATGATTTAAAACCTCTTCAATTATGGATTCGATGTCAGTAACGGCTTTTTCCCCTCGTGCACCAAACTGGTAAACGCTGATGCCTTCCAGAGCTGACCAACGATAGGCGGCACGTCGACCCAGTGTATTTTCAAGCGCGGGTAGACCACAGGAGGCAATGGCCTGACGCATGGCGTTGGACAGGGCGCTTCTGGGTTCTACCTGATTACGTACAAAATAAGCGCGTAATCCGGGGTTAACCGTGCGTGCCTGCTGCACCGCTTCCACCATGTGTACGCTGCTCCAGAGGTCAGGCGGGGAGGGTAAAACAGGGACTAATAATATATCCACCATTTCCAGTGCGGTTTCGGTATAACCGCTTCCCAATGCGGGGGGGCAGTCCACTACCACGTATCGGTGAGTACTGCTGGCCCAACGTATTTCCTTTGCTAAGCCAGAGCCGGTTGCTACAACGCGTGGCATACTGTCTATGGTTTCATGATTAAGCCAGTGCGCCAGCGTTCCCTGGGGGTCTGCATCCAGTAAAACAGTGTTGGATCGACGTTTCAGACCAGAGGCAAGATTAAGAGCCAGGGTGGATTTTCCACAGCCGCCTTTGAGATTGGCGATGGCAAATTTAGTGCTAGTCTGTGTCATCAGGCAACTCGTCTAACAATGCATCAACCTGGGTTGAAAAATCAAAGTCTACCTGTGCCAGTTTATCGTCGCGAGATTTAATAGATACATTGACGTGTGTGCGACTGAAGGTCAGGTCAGGGTAATAAGCTTCTTTTTCTGATAACTCTTCTAAGCGATCAAGAAAATCACGCAGTTCATCATAATTAGAAAAGTCGTAGCGTCGAGACAATAGCCCCGCACGTTTTTGTACTTTCCATGGTGCAGTGTTCTGCTGCGGTTCTGTGTACTTGTCAGACACCGCAGGAGTCCGCTTGTATAAACATGCGTATCAAGATGATGCCTGCTCGTGTTCCAGCTCGGCTAACCAGGTTTCTACCCATGCAAGATGTTCGCGTTCTTCCTGTAACAAACCATCAAACAGGCGAAAGCTGACTTCATCACCTATGCGCACGCTATACTGACTGGCTTCGCTATACAAATGAACAACGTCTGCTTCCAGATGCCAGTCCGCTACTAACATTTCTTTCAGGCTATGCGTTGCACGAATTGCAGGAAGCTGTGTGCTATTGGGCAATAAGCCCAAGGTTAGCATGTGACGGATCAGGCGCTGAGCATGTTCCAGCTCTTCCTCTGCTTCTTGCTGAAACTTGGTGGCTGCTTCCTGCAAGCCCCAAAGTTCACAGAGTGTCGCCTGTGTCAGATATTGCTGAACAGCAGCCATTTCGTGATCTAACGCGCGATGCAGATAACCGTTCAGTTTTGGATTCATTAGCATGGTTCGGCAGTTAGTTGGCAAGCGTGAATTTAGCTAGCTTCAGGTGCAGTAATGTCGTCGTTTGACTTAGGTAGTATGTGTTCTACTTCACCATGTACGCGTGCAATGATGTGAGCTGAAACCAGACCATCACCAACACGTTCACAGGCATCAGCACCAGCGCGAACGGCTGCGTTAACCGCACCGGTTTCACCACGTACTAAAACAGTCACGTAACCACCACCAACAAATTGACGACCAATCAGTCTAACTTCCGCTGCTTTGGTCATGGCATCAGCCGCTTCAATAGCAGGCACCAGACCACGGGTTTCGATCATACCTAGTGCAATTCCAGATATATCACTCATTTTACTTCTCCTGCTGATTTAATAATGTCGCTAAATAATTCAGGGCTAATCCCACATCTACAGCTTGACTTTTACTACCCGTAAATGACAGGTATTCAGTTATAAACTGTAGTGCTAATAACCTTGTACGGCTTAGCTTTCAACTGCTGTGGGTAGTATGTTTTCTACTTCACCGTGTACACGTGCAATAATGTGAGCTGAAACCAGACCATCACCAACACGTTCACAGGCATCAGCACCAGCGCGAACAGCTGCGTTAACCGCACCGGTTTCACCACGTACTAAAACGGTAACGTAACCGCCACCAACAAACTGACGACCAACAAGGCGAACTTCAGCCGCTTTAGTCATGGCATCAGCCGCTTCAATGGCAGGAACCAGACCACGGGTCTCAATCATGCCTAATGCAACTCCAGATATATCACTCATTTTATTTCTCCTGATTTTAA
>CAZALW010000328.1:0-3672 GCA_964485705.1 uncultured Thiotrichaceae bacterium | reverse complement strand
GGATACTTATGGCTAATCAGGTAACATTTTTCAACACTTAACGGTGACATAGCCATATATTATTTTAACGTCTGTATCTGCCAGTATTTCAGCCAGCTTTCCTGCAAATGATGGCGCTTGGTTTTTTGATTCAATGTGATTCTGTGTTTTCATTCAGCACCTTATGAAATAGCTCATTCAATTGCGTCATTTCAGCTTTTCTTATCGACCTGGCAGGTTGAAATGATTCCAGACGGCTCAGCTCAGATTCAATGAAATTATTCAAAATGGGAATAGCTGGTGACAGCTCCATTTCTTTATTAATCTTCTTTTTTTCTAATAATTCATTTATTGCCTGGAGTAACTTTTTATCATCGACCAATTCAAGGATACGATGAAATTCAATTGGTGCTGGGCATTGCCTGGTTTCGAGCCATTTGATAGATAATAACGGTCTTAAAACATAAAAGTACTTTTTTAGCGGAACCAGTTCAGAGCGCAAATAACCCCGATAGTTTGTTTTTGCAATGCTGCGAAAATGATATATTCCTTGCTCCACAGAGTATATTTGAGGCAGTAGTTCTAAGGCTGTTTCTCTAAA
Organism: uncultured Thiotrichaceae bacterium; assembly: GCA_964485705.1. GTDB lineage: Bacteria > Pseudomonadota > Gammaproteobacteria > SZUA-229 > SZUA-229. Next base: position 3,092 of record CAZALW010000328.1, on the reverse strand, counting down.
AACGCCTGAGTTTGTATAAGTAATTGGTGATTGAATCCACTCTACAAACGCTGGATTAGATTTCCAAAAGAGCCGAAGCGCTTTACGGACATCCCACCCATTTAAGTCTATTTCATCGACTATAGGGTATTCAATAACATCACGTTTTTCTTCAAAATCGACTGCAACATACCAGTCTTTTTTTCTGGCATAAATAAATCTGACATCATAATCGCTGTTGGGTGAGGCGAATCCCCAGGCACGACTTCCTGACTCAATAGCCATAAGAACACGAACACCTTCCTGCTCTTCTGTTTTACGAAGCCGGTGTAGAATTTCTGTTTTTATGTGTTCAGCTATCATTGTTGTTTAGCTAATATTAATCGTTGCATAGGATTGCGGGAAATAGTGTAAGACATTGATGTGCATGGTGAATGTTAAAATCCCATGGTCACCTTATTGGTGATGAGGGGATTTTATCATTTATCAGGCGCGTCAAGGGCTTACGCTAGATTCGCAATCCTTCTAAGTAACTTCAATGTTGCACAAAAGCGGGACTAAAGTCCCACTTCCGGTTATTGCGGTGTTGAAAGTGGGACTTTAGTCCCGCCGAGTAGAGACGTTTACCTCGTTACCACGCACTGCGTGGTAACGTAGTGGCTAACGCACCAGCGTTACAACAGATTACCAATTCTAGCCTGCTATTTTTATGCATTGATGCAACGCTGGTGCGTTAATAACTGCATTACCACGCAGTGCGTGGTAATGAGGCAAAATCCAACCGAATTTTGCGCTCATAGACGCTAATGACTTATTCACTTTACGAATCAATAAGATACACTCTGAACGCACTTCTACTTGCAGGATCTAGGTATGAGTTAAAACTGACTGAATCTTTTGCCTGCAGCCCGGCATTTGACATTCATCAACACATAATTAATGCTCTTTTGATATACTCGCCGCCATGAAAATTGGGCTGAACCAGAACAGTAAAAAGCGCGTCGTTATGTTGCTTGGCACGCTGGCATTTATTTTACACTCCTTCTCCCCTTTCATTTTCCAAACAGCATCAGCCAACACAGCAGATGGTTACATGGTCACTATCTGCACCACTTATGGGCAGAAAACTATTTTTGTTGATTTCAATAAAAACAAGCAGCAGCAAGAGCAGCCCCATTGCCTGGAATGCCCGCACTGCATTATCCAGGCCAGTGTTAACAGCTGGATGGCTTCTACTATTTTTTCACTTGACCCTCAAATCCAGCCGCTGTACAAAAACTTAACAGTAACAACTTCCTCACTACCCAAAACACCTTTACCCCGCCATTTCCTGAGCCGGGCACCACCTGCTTGATTTTTTAAAATTACTCTATTGTAAAGAACCAATAAGTCCTGCTATTACATCAAGATAAACGCAATAGCTGAAGCTAGGAGCTTGTCCGAGAATGGAAAAACCTACTGCAAAACCGATATTTTTGCCCATTTTTCCGAACATTTTCGTTAAATAGCGGTGCTATTCGCCTCAAATGTTCGAAAAACTGGACTAAAAATCTCGATTTTTCGCTACGGTTTCCATTCTCGGACAAGCTCCTAGCTCTAACATATAAAACTAAACACTTTACTACTACCAGCATTCTATAAGTGGAAGCATCTATTTTGCTCTTCTACTGGCAAAATTCAGGTAGTAAACACATGAGATTATTAAAATGAAAATCAGTATTATTGGTGCTTTCATCGCACTGTCTTTAATGTCCGGAACTTTTTCTGTTCACGCAACTGGCTTGCTGATAAGTGATGTATGGGTACGTGCAGCACCGCCCAATGCACCAGCACTGGCCGCCTTTATGAAACTTGAAAATCAGTCTACTAGCGAAATAACAATTGTTGGAGCAAGTACCACACTGCCCGTCAACCGGGTTGAGCTACATCGCACAATAATGGCGGACGGTATGATGAAAATGGTTCTACAAAAAAATATTCCAGTTGCTGCTGGTTCATCAACACTTTTAGAGCCTGGCAGTTGGCATATTATGCTAATTAAGCCAGATTCTGTGCCTGTCATGGGAGAGACCGTTCAACTAACTCTTCAGCTTGGTGATGGCAGCAGCCAAACCGTGACTGCCAGAGTAAAAAAAGGAAAAATGAAAAAACAGGGAATGATGAAGTGTGGAGCGGGTATGAAACATTAATTTAGAATTTAGAATGGAGAATTGAGAATAGTAGTGCATGGATGCACTACTGCTCACAATTCACAATTAATTAACAGAGACTTTAAAATGAATGCCGCGATACTGAAAAAATCGGTTAACTCCAACCCACTCACGCTGACGGTGCTTTTATTGCTTATCACTGTGCTTATCACCGGCTGTAGCCCTGCCGATAAAAAAGCAGAAACAGAGTCTGCAACCTTGTTACCCGAAGCACGCCAAATTGGAAACTTCAATCTGATTCAGCATGGCGAAGGTGAATTCAACGGCAAGTTCAACAAAGAGAGCATCAAGGACAATTGGTCCATGTTCTTTTTTGGCTACACACGTTGCCCTGATATCTGTCCAACAGCGCTGTATATGATGTCGACTATGATGCGTCAAATTGAAAATAATCCCTCTTCGGTCAAACAAATTCCGAAAATCGTATTCGTTTCAGTTGACCCACAACAGGACAAACCTGAAGCCTTACAAGAATTTGTCAGTTTCTTCCACCCTTCAATCATCGGCACTACCGGAGAGCAGTCTGTGGTGGATAAACTTGTTCGCGAGGTAGGTGCTATCTATCAGCGAGTTTATTATTCGAATGAAGAAGTTGTTGTTTTTGACAACAAGGAGAGTATCCCAGAGGAGCTGAAAAACGCCTATCTTATCGACCATTCGGCCGCAATATACCTATTTAACCCTGATGGTGATTTACATGCCATATTCCCCATGCCGCATGAACCAGATGTGATGATTCGTGACCTTGCATCCATTCAGCAAGCATGGCATTAACCTTAAGCTCAATGAATATGAAAGAAAATCGTTTAACTATAATCGTCTTTCTAGCATTTGCAGTGATGCTAGCGGCAGGTGTTGGCTACTCATATTTTTTTCCATCAGAAGCAGAGCGCATCCGTTTAC
>CAZALW010000327.1:0-3675 GCA_964485705.1 uncultured Thiotrichaceae bacterium | reverse complement strand
GAGCTACCGTGGTATAAGATCTCTCCCTCTGGTCGAGATGACAGTAATAAAAATGATTTTATGAACCAAGGTCTTTAAGTTAGGCTGAATGTTATGGCTAATCAGGCAATTTTTTGTTATATCGATAAGTCGCTCATTATGAACTCTCTAATTCGTAATTAGTAATCAGCAGACACGGCATTCTTCACGATCAGAGTGCCTGACAATATGATGCTTACGCATTTTCTCGGCAAGAGTGGTACGTCGAAGCCCCAGCGTTTTAGCCGCTTGTGCAATGATGCCATCATTATTATCTAAAGCATCCTTGATAATTTTTATTTCAATATCGGCAATATAGGTTTTGAGATCAAAACCTTCCGCAGGAAAATCAATTTGTGGCGCATGAAGCATTGCCGGCACACTACAAACAGCCTGAACACTTCTTTCATCCAGGTCTTTTAACTCAAGGCCTTTATTTGTAGATAATGCATTTACTTTTATTTTTGCAGGTAAACCTCTTTCATCAACCACGCCATTCGGATGCGTTATAGACATTCTCTCAATAAGATTAGCCAATTCTCGAACATTGCCCGGCCAGTCATATTTTGACATGGCGATAATAGCATTTTGTGTGAAACGAACGGTATTCTGCTTAGTCCGTTCAAGCCTTAATATTAGCTCTTTAGCCAACAAAGGCAGATCTTCAATACGCTGTCGCAGTGACGGTAGCTGGATAGGAAAGACATCCAACCTGAAATACAAATCTTCGCGAAATTTTCCGTGTTGAACCATTTCTTCAAGATTACGGTTGGTCGCAGCAATAATTCTGACATCAGCATTGATACTCGCATTACCACCGACTCGCTCAAACACACGTTCTTCAAGCACTCGAAGCAGCTTTACCTGCATTGCCATGGTCATCTCACCAATTTCATCAAGAAACAGTGTGCCGCCTTCAGCCATTGAAAAGCGCCCCTGGCGAGAAGTAATTGCACCCGTGAACGCACCTTTTTCGTGACCAAACAATTCGGATTCAAGAAGGTCTGGAGGTATAGCACCACAATTTACCGGCACAAAATTTTTGCCACTTCGATTAGAAAAATAATGAATATTTCGGGCAACAACTTCTTTACCGGTACCGGATTCACCAAGGATCAAAACATTGGCATCACTTGTTGCCACCTGTTTTATTTCATGCTGAATATTTTGCATGGCCTGGCTTTCACCAACCAGGCTTCTGAATAAATTATTATTACTGCTTTGCGTCACTACTGAAGCACTTGATGCCACCACATTAACCACCTTCTTTCTTTATTGCTGTATTGAATGCACTAACTAGGAGGCTATCCGAGAATAGAAACCTCCTGGTACTTTATATACGGGTATTTTATAAAACGACTTAATCAGAGATTATCTTGTTAATAAAAAAACTTTATTAAGTTGATGATGTTTTATATTATTTAATAGTAGCGCGACTGACAAAAAATTGGCGATGTCAAACCGGTTTGAAATGTAAAGAAATGTAATTCATGGGAAACTTACACGCATAACATCACTTGAACGACTGCATCCATTTCAACAATAGGCCGGGGTGAGGCATGAACCCAAATAATTAGCGTCATGATGATTTTTTGTGGTTTGTTGCGCACCTTAACCCACTAACTAATGAATCACTCGCCATATAGGCGTACAATAAGCCTTTTTTATGCTGGTATCATCAAGCAATTACAACATAATCAGACAAAAGCAGTAGCAGGTACGTTTATGGTTCAATTCAAAAAAAATTACAGTCGTAACGTTTTCTTTCAGTTTTTATTGCTCTCGCTTCTGGTTGGATTTTTAATTCTGGTCAATCATGCGTTCCTGCTCAACTTTTATTTTAAACATCAGGAAACCAATATTGGCTATATCGTCAATGGCAGCATTCTTACACTGTTCCTTATTGGTATATCCAGGCTTATTTATCTGCTTTTATACTATAGCAATGAAGAAAACGCACTGGCTCAGTTTATAAAAAACGTACAGCACAACCAAACCCTGCCAACAGGCAAAATCAACAAAAAAAGCCTGATTTATAACCGCTATATTTCTGTACTGGAAATCAGCAAACACAATGTTGCCGTCAACCACAGTGCACTTGCCGCTACCCTGTCGGCGACTGAAAGCACCCGTTTAAGCTTGCCACGCTTCATCAGCAATATTCTGATTCTTACCGGTGTATTCGGCACCATCCTGTCACTGTCCATTGCCCTGCTTGGCGCCTCCGATATTATTGACGGTGCTGATGGCATTAGCGGCATGAGTATTGTCATTCATGGCATGTCAACCGCGTTGTCTACTACGGCAACAGCCATTGTCTGTTATTTATTCTTCGGATATTTCTACATGAAGCTCACCGATGTACAGACTGAACTACTAAGTGGCATCGAGCAGGCAACCACGCTTTACATCATGCCACGCTTTACATTCCAGACCGACAGCATGTTGCATGAAGTCGGCACATTGGTAAAAGCTTTACATGAAGCGGCTCGTGTTATGAACAATACGCAGGCAGATTTTGCACAGGCGGGCCATAGTCTCAACACATTAAGCGGCAATGCTGCTGAAAACATAATGCGATTAAGTGTCGATATCAGTGAAATAAAATCGCTATTGGCAGATACTGGCAGCAGCCTCAGTACATTAACCGGCAATAATGCGACAAGTCTGGTTCAATTAAATGACGATATCAGTGACATAAAATCACTGTTAGCGGATGCTGGCGGTAACCTCAGTGCATTAACCGGCCAAAACACAAGCAACTTGATGCAATTAAGTAACGATATCAATGAAATTAAATCGCTACTGGTCGGTGCTGGCGATGACCTTAGTGCACTAACCGGTCAAAACACAACTAACCTGATGCAATTAAGCAATGATATCAAGGAAATTAAAACGTTATTACGCAATGGCTTCCGTCTGCCATCACGTTAATCGCAGACAGGTAACTACGTGCTCCTTCAACAAGATAATTACGGGATCAGCACCCCTGTGATATTTCGCAGCAAGGCGCAGTGCGAAGACAATGGACATCCCCTTGAACCCGCAATTATCTTGTTGAAGGAGCACTAGTGTGAACGAAGAATTTGTTGATCTGCGTCGAAAACATTTAAGCAGCGAAAGCTTCTGGCCTGCGTTTACCGATATTATGATGGTTGTGGTCATCATTTTCCTGCTCACCTCAATGCTGTTAATGATAAAAAACCTGGAGCTAGTGAATCAGTTACGCAGCAGCCTGGCCGCTGAAGAACAGGCGGAGAAAATCATTCACGACACCACACGGGAAAAAGCCACGCTTGAAGAACAACTGGCCATGGCACAAAGCGAAATTTCAGCATTGCGTTTGCAACTGTTACAGGCCAGTGAGCATACCAAGCTGTTAAACCTTAAACTTGATGATAAAGACAAACAAATCGTTACCATATTATTGGAAAACACAGGATTAAAAAATGTGGTGGCTAAAAGTGAAAATCAGGTCAGCAGCTTAAACTCACAGCTTGTTGTCAGCCAGAAAAACCTCAAACAACTAAATATTGACAGTAAAAACCAAATAAGCAGTTTAAACACACAACTTAGCGTCACACAGGAAAACCTCAGACAGATAAATATTGACAGCGAAAGCCAGGCAAGCAGTTTACGCTCCCAGCTTATCATTGC
>CAZALW010000326.1:0-3687 GCA_964485705.1 uncultured Thiotrichaceae bacterium | reverse complement strand
GCTTACATTTACCTGTATCAAACAATTAAGCCTGGCATCCGGGTTAGTTAAATCCCGGGAGTTATTCAGCATTGCATTTGACAGCTTTTGTGCGAGCTTAATACTATCAATTGAATGTATCCACTGAAAATAACCGGGAATTTTGACAGCTTTTTTTGACTGCAAATGTCCGATGAAGTGCCATTCCAGAGCCGAGTTATTTAGCTGCGGTATCTTGCTCATTGCGTCCTGAATGGTGTTTTCAGCAAAACAATTCTGACCCAGTGAAACAACAAATTCAACTTCATCCAGCGTGCGTGTTTTGGATACAACAATAAGCCGGATTTCATTTATGTCGCGATCAACTTTTTGTGCGCAGCGCTGAATTTTTTTTTGGACTTTAGCCAGCTTTTCAGCAATCGTTTCTGACATCAAATTACTGTTTATAATGTGAGAAAAAATGACCAATAGCATTCAGGGCTTTACTGAGTTCATCCACATGCGGTAAGAACACAACTCTAAAGTGATCGGTATGTGGCCAGTTAAAGGCGGAGCCGTGCACAATCAGAATTTTTTCCTGAGTTAACAAATCCAGTACCATCTTTTCATCATCTGCTATATTAAATTTTGCCTGATCCATTTTGGCGAACAAATACATCGCGCCTTTGGGTTTGACACAACTTATTCCTGGTATTGAAGTTAGCATGTCATGCGCCAAATCACGTTGTTGATGCAGGCGGCCACCGGGTGCGATCAGCTCATTGATGCTTTGATAACCACCCAGTGCAGTTTGAATAGCATGTTGACCAGGCACATTAGAACACAATCGCATTGAGGCAAGTAACTCAATGCCTTCAATATAATCCATGGCATGTGTTTTATCGCCACTGACCACCATCCAGCCGGCACGAAAGCCGGCTACACGATAGGCTTTTGATAAACCGTTATAGGTTAAACATAAAACATCTTCAGTCAGTGATGCAGTTGAGATATGTTTCGCATCATCATAAACAATTTTGTCATAAATCTCATCAGAAAAAATAATCAACTCATGTTCTCTGGCAAGCTCAATGATGCTTTCCAATATTTCCTGTGGATACACTGCACCGGTTGGATTATTCGGGTTGATAATAACAATGCCACGAGTATTGACTGTTATCTTTGAGCGGATGTCATTGATATCAGGATACCAGTCAGATGATTCATCACACAGATAATGTATTGCTTTACCACCGGAAAGGCAGACGGCTGCAGTCCATAAAGGATAATCCGGTGCCGGTATCAGCACTTCATCACCATTATTGATCAGTGCCTGCATCGACATCACAATAAGCTCACTGGCACCATTACCCAGATAGACATCATCAATCTCGACATTTTTAATGCCTTTCTGCTGGCAATATTGCATCACCGCTTTACGGCCAGAATATAAACCTCTGGAGTCACTATAACCTTGGGAAACCGGGACATTATGAATAAGATCCTGAACAATTTCTTCCGGCGCATCAAAACCAAACGGCGCCGGGTTACCAATGTTCAATTTAAGAATTTTATGCCCTTCTTCTTCCAACCGACGTGCTTCACGATGCACAGGACCGCGAATGTCATAACAGACAGAATCCAGTTTGTGAGACTTTTTTATTATTCTCATTATTTTATTTTCAGCGACTTAGGCCTATAAATTATAGCTTCTCAATAAGCTGTGGCAGTCTATCGTTTTGAGACTGTTGGAAGCATGGATGCTACCGTCAAGCCTACAGGGATGTATTTACGGCGTGTTTCAAAATGATAGACTGCCACAGCTTATTGAGAAACTACTATAAATTAATTTGCATTAAAGTATATATGCATATAACGCTAAATTGTTTGAATATTTACAAAAAAGTGGCAAAAAAAAGCCGACCATCAATGGTCGGCTTAAACGGGTCTTGCGCTATGAAAAACAATTCAATTATAAGAACCACTAACTAAACTACTATCTATTTCAACAAGAAGAACTTATAACAATAATCATTTGAAATTTAAAGTCAAGATACAATTAGATTAGTACATGCTATACCCATTTGCCATAAATTCGAGACAAATTATTTGCTAGCCAGGCTTTAAATTTTTATCAATTAAAAAACTGCTTAAAAACACGATATAAATAAAACGCATCCCAACGCCCGGCTAACTCACGAATTGAGTGCATGGCAAATGTCGGCACGCCAACATCCACCATTTTCACGCCAATCTCACTCGCGGTTATCGGCCCGATGGTACTGCCACAGGCCATGTCAGAACGTACTACAAATGATTGCACCGGCACATCAGCAAGCTGGCACAAATGTTTGAACAAGGCACTGGTTTCACTATTGCTGGCATAGCGCTGGTTAGCGTTGACTTTAATCACTGGCCCATTATTCAATATCGGGCCATGATTAGCATCGTGTTTATCGGCATAATTCGGATGTATACCATGAGCATTGTCTGCTGATATCATGGTGCTATTCGCTATCATGCGGGCAAAACTTTCCTCACTACCAGTCAGGCGTTGCAATACTGATTTAAGAAAAGAGCCCTGCGCACCTGCCGCAGACATACTACCCACTTCTTCGTGATCGTTACACACTAACAAACTATTTTGCCTGCAATCATTGTTCACTAGCGCCATCAAGCCGGTATAACAGCTAAGCAAATTATCCAGGCGTGCACTGGCAATAAAATCATCATGCAAACCGATGACGGCGGGAGGCTGCACATCATAAAAGCTTAATTCATAATCCAGTATTTTTTTAGCTTTACTTTGTGCTGTCACATCCCGATTAGCATTAACAATTTTCAATAGTATTTTTTTAAAGCCAGGCTTTGCCCCAACTTTATGCTCAGGCAATTTCATCAGTACCGGTGGCAAATGATTTTGCTGATTTATCGAACGTTTTTTATTCGCTTCGCGGTCAAGATGGATAGCCAGACTGGGAATGACCGCAATGGCTTTTTCCAGATCAATCAACTGATGCTCAATATCGCCTTTTTCATTGAGATAACTCACCCGACCGGCTAAGGACAGATCTCGATCAAACCACGGGTTAAGCAGCGCACCACCGTAAACTTCAACACCCAATTGCAAGTAATGGTTATTGATGATTTCCGGGTTAGGTTTTACTTTCAAACAGGGGCTATCAGTATGCGCGCCCACCATTCGCATACCCTGCTCTACCAGCGACTGCTTAAGCTGAAAAGCAATAATTGATGAATCATTGCGAGTAACGTAAAAACGCTCGCCTTGTGTGGCGCTATTGACGGCACTGTTTATAGGCCACTGATCCGCTTCATTAAGTCGCTTAAAACCACTTTTCTCCAGTATTTCAAGCATGGTTTCAACTGCGTGAAATGGTGTCGGTGAACTTTTTATGAAAGCTAATAACCCGTTGATAAAATCTTCATTTTGCATGTATCTACCCTGCTTGTTACCTACTTTTTTATTTAACCTAAAATATTTTTTTTGCCGAAAAGGTCGCTCTTGCGCTCCATGCGCCCACGACATTAGTGCGTCCATGCACGTCAACGTGAAATTCGAAAATAACACAATTATGAGCATTTTAACCAAACGTTTTCAGGCTACTGTCATCTCGACCAAAGGGAGAGATCTTATACAGCGGTAGAATAAGATATCTCCCTTTGGTCGATGTATGGACTCCACCTACCTAATGGTAGGCTTCATGTTCC
>CAZALW010000325.1:0-3695 GCA_964485705.1 uncultured Thiotrichaceae bacterium | reverse complement strand
AGCAACGCTTGCGCTTGTCGAAAGTGCGATAGCAGATAGTAGGGTTAAGATTTGACGTTTCATAGGTTACTCCTAAGTTGATTGGGCGTGTTTAATATACAATGTCGAATTTTGACATTAATGATAAAAATTCTCTGTGATTTAATCACTATAGCTCAATCACTAAATAAAAAAGTGACTGGATTATTATACGAATTCAGGGTGGTGCACGGCGATTATGCTGGCACCAAGCTGAACAGTAGCTGAACGACACTAATAATTATTGTAAGTGCAGTTAAATCATGCAATTTTTAATTATGTTAATGCTCTAATTGGAGCTGGATACTACCTTAAAATTCTCAGGTATTCAATACACTAGCCAAAGGGGTATTGGGTCTGGCATTCACCAATAACGCCCGCCACTACCAACAACAATGACTAACAAACCGATGACTGTATTGAGACCGACTAACTTGCGAATCTGATTTAGATGGACACCGGCAAGTGGGTAATCCTGAATAATAACCGCATCGCGTAATTTTTTATAAGGCGCAAAAAAAACATACAGGTAAATCATTAGCATGAGAATGCCGCCGCCATGCATCATATGAATATGCGGTCCAGCACCGGCAAAACCACCAAAGTAAGCAAATAACATCCAGTAGCCAGAGATAAATAATAAGGCAATGCTTAGCCAAACCCAGACGAAAAAGCGGCGAAATACCTGTACCCACAGCTCAAGACGTAACGGTGGTTCGAGCACCTGTGCCGCTGCCGGGCGCAATGCATTGTAGGCAAAAAACATGCCGCCTACCCAGATAACGGCAGCAAGAGTATGGAAGGCGATATTGTAGAACATAGTGTTAACTCGTCAAATAATACTTGGAAGGCGCATCATAATCGCCAGAGGTGAGTTCTGTAAAGCACTGAGAATAAATCACCGGTGGAGTCAGTAGCCGCAATGGGGTAAAATGCGCGACCCTTTTATTGTTACTTAGATTATTTAGTTGGTAAAACCCAGGAGGATTGACCATGGCAGATTTTAAAATAGCACCATCTATACTTTCCGCAGATTTTGCAATGTTAGGTCCAGAGGTGGACAATGTGCTGGCATCAGGCGCTGACATTGTTCATTTTGATGTAATGGACAACCATTATGTGCCTAATTTAACCATTGGCCCTTTGGTCTGTGAAGCACTGCGTAACCACGGCGTTACCGCCGATATTGACGTGCATTTAATGGTGAAACCGGTAGACAGGGTTATTCCTGATTTTGCCAAAGCCGGTGCTACCTATATTACCTTTCACCCCGAAGCCAGCGATCACGTTGATCGCAGTTTACAGCTTATTCGTGAATCAGGCTGTAAATCAGGGCTGGTATTTAATCCTGCCACACCGCTGAGTTATCTTGATTATGTGCTGGATAAGGTAGACATGGTGTTATTGATGTCAGTCAACCCGGGTTTTGGCGGCCAGTCTTTTATTCCATCAACACTGGGTAAATTACGTGAAGCGCGCAAAATGATTGATGATTCCGGCCTGGATATTCGCCTGGAAGTGGATGGTGGCGTTAAAGTGAATAATATTTGCGAGATTGCACAAGCCGGTGCAGATACTTTTGTAGCCGGTTCTGCTATCTTTGGTGCCAAAGGCGAAAATGACGCAAATGACTACAACACCGTGCTTGCAGCAATGCGTGCTGAATTAGCTCGCGTTTAATTAGACAAGGCTGGTTAGTATTGTAGGGTGGGCATGGTTTATATGCCCACGCGTGTACTGTATTAGCGCTCCCGCGTGGACATATGAACCATGCCCACCCTACTGTTTAAAAGCCAGGCTCAGATACAATGTTAAAACGTCCCGAAATGGTATTAATTGATGTTGATGGCACGCTGGTTGACAGTGTGCCCGATCTGGCATTTTGTGTCGATGAAATGCTGAAACAACTTGATATGCCAGTGCGAGGCGAAGCCAGTGTACGCCATTGGGTTGGCAATGGTGTCGAACGCCTGGTGAAACGCGGCTTGCTTAATGAGCTTAACGGTGAGCCGGATGAAGCTTTATACAGCAAAGCCCTGCCGATTTTTCGTCAATTGTATGCACAAAATACCTCAGTTCGCAGTTGTTTGTATGATGGTGTGCCAGAAGCACTGGAATTTCTGAAAACCACCGGGGTAAAAATTGGCTGTGTGACCAACAAGGCCAGTGAGTTCACCTTGCCAATTTTGAACGATTTAGGTATCAGTGATTACTTTGAAACAGTATTGTGCGGTGATATGGTGGAGCGTAAAAAACCTGACCCTATGCCATTGCTTATGTCAGCAGAAAAACTGGGCGTCTCAGCAAAAGCATCAATGATGCTTGGAGATTCCATGAGTGATGTAAAGGCAGCAAGAGCAGCAAAGTTTTCGATTATCTGTATGTCTTACGGCTACAACCACGGTGAAGATATCCGTGATTACAATCCTGATGCGGTGGTTGATTCAATGGCGGAAATTAAAGATATTATTGCCTGGTAATCTAAAATAATTACGAGCAGTGGTGCATCCATGCACCGTTAACGAACCAAAGGACGGAATTACGAGTTAGTAGTGCCAAAAAGAGCAGCTGTCATCTCGACCAGAGGGAGTAGATCTTGTTCTACTATGGTATAGGATCTCTCCCTCTGGTCGAGATGACAGGTGTTTCAAGTTTTTAGCTGCTCCATCCTTAAGTGCGTGAACGGCACATCCGTATGCCACAACTTGTGCAAAGCTATCAAAAGACAAAAGACTTTTATATTAAGCAAACATGCTCTAATATTCAGCTATGAAATATTTTCCAGACAAAAATAAGGTGAATAAACACTGGCGATGGTAAAGCGTTATGCTTGCTCTTATCGTAATACCTTACTAAAGGTTGTGTCGTCTAAATATTTTGTCTGGAAGAAATAATGTCTGCTGAAACACTCTCAAAATCCAAAGTCCCTGAGGTTAACTTCTCTGAAGCCGCGTTCTCTGAAATTAAACAGCAAGGTTTTAATCGCATACCGCTAGTACGTGAAGTATTGGCTGATCTGGACACCCCACTCAGCACCTATCTGAAACTGGCAAATGCGCCATATAGCTATCTGTTCGAATCCGTGCATGGTGGCGAAAAATGGGGGCGTTATTCCATTATCGGTTTGCCCTGTAAAAAAGTCATTAAAATTACCGGTCATGAGATTTCGTTATATGAAAATGAAAAATTAACCGATACCCAAACGGTCGTTGATCCACTGCAGTGGGTTGATGATTACCAGTTACAGTTCAAGGTTTATGAAAATGAAGAACTGCCGCGTTTTACCGGTGGGCTGGTCGGCTATTTTGGTTATGAAACCATCGCTTATATAGAAAAACGCCTGGCACGAGTAGGCAAGTCTGCTAAAGACGACCCGCTACACGATCCGCTAAAAACTCCGGATATCTTGTTGATGGTATCTGAAGAAGTCGTGGTGTTCGATAATTTATCGGGCAAGTTGTTTATTATTGTTCAGGCCAATACGGATGAAAAGAACGCATTGCGCAACGGTGAGGCGCGGCTGCAACAGATAGCGCGAGATTTGCGTAATCCGCTACCAGAAAAAATCAGCCATACCAGGCAGAGCGTTAACGAAGAAGACTTTGTTTCAGGCTTTACTGAGCAAGGTTACAAAGATGCCGTTAAAAAAGCCAAACAATATATTGTTGATGGCGACA
>CAZALW010000324.1:0-3716 GCA_964485705.1 uncultured Thiotrichaceae bacterium | reverse complement strand
CCATAAAATACTCAACGGGCAGTAACTTTTTCTGTTGCCGATCCAGCCATTGACTTGTACATTGTCTTAAAGATCGGATTGCATTGAATCGCTGACAACATGGCCATATACATAACTGTGCGTATTTGGCTTCGACCACCTCGTATTTTTCGATGACCACGATAGGTACCGCTCTCACGATTTACAGGGGCAACACCGATCAATGCGGAGGCCTGCTTATTGGTGATATAACCCAGCTCTGGCATGTTGCTGAGTAAGCTAATAGCAACGACTTTTCCGACGCCGGGCATGCTTTGGATGATGTCATTTTTGGCGCTGTATTCATCACAACTTTCAATCAGTTTAAGCAGCTTACCATCAAGTTTTTCCAATTGATTTTTGAGGACGGTCAGCACGGGGCTGATAAAACTGCGCAATGGTTTTGGCATGATTTGGAGCCGGTTTTTCTCCATTGTTTGCATAGTCATGAGCTGCCTTCGTCGAGCGAGTAAGTCACTCATTTTCTGAATGTTTTCTGGCTTCAACTGTGAAAGCGGGGGTTTGATTGCCTCACCATAATGAGCGATAACCTTTGCATCCAATTTATCAGTTTTAGCCAACTGCCCGGTGGCTTCGGCAAATTTTCTGATTTTGACAGGGTTCGCAACCACAAAGGGCAATTTTGCCTTAGCACAGGCAGCGATAAAATCATATTCCAGGCGTCCGGTAGCCTCGATAATGATACGCGTTGGGTTGCACTTCTTAATCTTCTTAAGCGCCTCCTGGATACCCTTTGAATCGTTTGTAACTGAAAAGAAACAATCCAAAGGACGAATGTGTATGTCTAGTTGATATTTTCCAGTATCAACACCAATATTGATTTCACCTTGATGATCTATTATATTACTCATAAGCTGACTCCGCCTTGCGTGTCGGTCTCGTGGATCTGCTGACTATTCGAGTTTAGTGCTTGGAGTCCCACACAGTGTTCACACTTGTTAACGGTCTCTCGACAGAGGAGCCATGCAAATCACGAACTGCTGTACAGGAAGGCTTTAGTTGCTGCTAAAGCTTAGGTCTCACATTACCTAATACAGGTGATATTATCCATACAATGCAAATATACGCGGACGGTTAAAAGCGTCGCGCAAAAAACGCGCAACACTTTTAACCGCCGGTGATTTGCGACGTTCAGGCTGTAGAAAAACCCTAATTTGACATGTTATTAAAATGTGAGACGATATAAGCGATTAAAAAATATTTAGCTGATCACAGAATGTAATTAACTAAAAAGCTATGCATATGGCTTTAAATTAAGTTGGACTCAAAGTGATAGGCTATGTCACCGTTAAGTGTTGAAAAATGTTATTTAACTTTAAAATGCTTGGTTTACCATGCTTTGAACGACATTTTAATGCATTAGTAAGTTATTGAAAAAGATGACTTTTTCAAAACTCCACACTTAACGGTGACATAGCCAAGGGGTATGTGGACTTAAGCTTTTATGCTTTTTTCCAAAACTGCTTAAAGCCAACAATTTCGGGGTTTTTCTACAGCCTCGTTAAACCCTAAAAACAACCACTTGACAACGTAACCTGATGGGTTACAATGCGCTCTATGATAACTGGTTTTATACATAAGGGATTAGAACGCTTTTACAAAACTGGTAAATCGTCTGGCATTCAGGCAAAGCATGCTAAACGCTTAAGGTTAATACTCACCAACCTAGATCAAGCAGAAAACCCACAGGATATGGATCTACCCGGCTTACGACTACATGAGCTAAAAGGTAGTCGTAAAAATATTTGGTCAGTTTCTGTCAGTGGTAATTGGAGGGTAACATTTCGATTCATAGGTCGAGATGCAGAAATCGTAAATTATGAGGATTATCACTAATGAGTATGCACAACCCCGCACATCCTGGTGAAATTCTAAAAGAGCTGGTAATTACCCCTTTAGAACTCACCATTACAGATGCATCGGAGCATTTAAATATCAGCCGCAAAACACTCTCAAAAGTCTTAAATGCTAGAGGCGCAATAACGCCAGAGATGGCGTTACGTTTAGAGTTGGCATTTAAAAAACCATCTGCAGATCACTGGCTTCGTCTACAAAATGCTTATGACCTTTGGCAGTCTCGCCAAAATAAGTCTAAGTTAAATGTTCAGCCATATCGTTCCAATTATGCATAAAGGCTTAACAATTAGCTCCAGCGGACAATTTAAAGTGTCACTTTTTTTGCATTCGCAAAAACGTGCCACTTTAAATTTCCTCTGAGCAAGGCGTTATGTGCAAAAATAAAAATCGATCTTACAATGGCTAAAATTATAATTATCTATTCATCTACTGATGGGCATACCAGGGAAATATGCTTGCGCCTACAGAAAATAGTTGAAATTCAGAACCATAAAGTGACATTAATCTCCGTGAATAAAAGAAGCACAATAGATTTAAACTCATTTGACAAAATAATTATTGGTGCAAGTGTTCGCTATGGAAAGCACAGCAAAAATATTTATGAATTTATAAAAGAAAATTCTCAAATTTTAGACAGCAAAGCTAATGCATTCTTCTCTGTGAATGTTGTTGCACGAAAACCAGAAAAAAATAAACCTGAAACAAATCCTTACCTCCAAAAATTTC
This sequence comes from uncultured Thiotrichaceae bacterium, assembly GCA_964485705.1. GTDB lineage: Bacteria > Pseudomonadota > Gammaproteobacteria > SZUA-229 > SZUA-229. The sequence goes on along the minus strand of CAZALW010000324.1, from coordinate 1,094 downwards.
TCAAACAAATATCATGGAATCCAAAAAATCTGGCTGTTTTTGCAGGGAAAATAGAATATCAAAAATACGGATTTTGGGATCGTTTGATGATCAGGCTAATAATGTGGATGACCAAAGGGCCGACTGATCCAAAAACAAATATTGAGTATACAAATTGGAACCAAGTTGAAGGTTTTGGTCGAGTTATTAGTAAAATGTAAAAGATAAATTATGAAATAAAACACATAACAAAACGCTGCAAGTGACCAGCGGGCAGCGCGGTTTTCTGGAAATTAATCTTACTATACAAATTCCAGGTTAATCAAAGCTCAGTGCTATTAATCCCGCTGGCCCCTGAGCTTAAACGTTTAGGCTGTAGAAAAACCCTAATTTGACATGTTATTACTTGAATTCAGGAGAACTAAAAAGTTATGCATATGGCTTTAAATTAAGTTGGAGTTTTTCAGGGACTTTCACCGTTTTCATTTGCGCTCTGCTTTTTTAGAAGGTTTGCGTTTTGTCTCCCGCTCTCGGGCTTCTTTCATGCGATAAGAGTCACCTTCAATGGCAATGATCTGGCTATGATGTATCAGCCGGTCTACCAGGGAGATCACACAGGATGCATTGGGGAAGACCTCATTCCATTCACCAAAGGGTCTAATAAAAAACTTAAACGATTTAGCTTAAGAAGCAAAATCAAAGTAAACGCACAATGGATGATGTTCTGTCTGATACAAAATATTGAAAAGTTAGCCAATTATGGGCAACTACCCGCTTAAAGGGCTTAAAAGGCAGCAAGAAGGCAATTAGCTGTAGTAAGCTCCATAAACCGGCGATACAGACTGGGTAAGCCAATAGATTAAATGAATAACTTGAAGATAATGAAAAAAGCGAGCAGGATGATAAAAATTCAAAAAATAACAGTGTGGCTATTTTGAGCCTATATTTTAGGGTTTTTCTACAGCCTCGTTAGAAAAAGACAAAATGAATAAAAACTTGCAAATTTATCGCATGTAATACTATAATGGTATTACATTGTATTTGGAGATAACCATCATGCGAGTAACCACAAAAGGGCAAGTTACAATCCCTAGAAACATACGTGAAGTTTTAGG
>CAZALW010000323.1:0-3725 GCA_964485705.1 uncultured Thiotrichaceae bacterium | reverse complement strand
CCTGGTCAACAGTTGTTTGATAATGCACAGGAAGCAATACCGGGAAGTGCTCAAGATTTTCCTGAAAACATTCATACAGTGAGTCGCATACATAATCCGAGCCAAAACTGACACGGTGTATCGGGCCTGAAGCCGCGCCGCCGTAGCCACCGGTGGGTACCGCCTGTTCAAAAACGGGTATGCGTGTTTCCTGCCACAAACGTCGACCGAACAAACAGGGTGAGTTGGTGCTTACTGCAACCATCGGTGCTGACAGAAAAATAGACGCATTGTAATAACGTGCAGCCACAGCCTGCGGCACCTGTATATGAATCTGCAGTGAGGTGGCAGCTGCTTCCAGCATGACATCTTTATGACTGAGCTGTATATGTTCTTCACCATTGATATTTAATTCAATTTCAACACCATTGCGATGGCGAAGAACCTGTTCATTGAGCGCCTTATAACGATCAAGCAGTGATATGTTTTTCAGCGTAAGATCGCTGTCTTCCAGGGTAGGCAGAATGCCGATACCAAGAATGTTTGCATCTAGTGAGGTTGCAGTGTCAGAGCATTGTTGCCATAGTATGTTGAGCTTGCGTTCAAATGTGGATAAAACGTTGTGCGATAATTGCTCTGGTTCTACATTCAGCTCAATATTAAATTTTGCCAGCTCAGGGCTTAATAATGTATTGTTTGCCCGTTTGAGAAAGTCATCATTGATAGCAGCAGGCTTGCCTGTTTGATTAATTAACCAGGCTTCAAGTTCATAACCCGCCGTTAAATCAGCAGAAGAAAATTGCTGATTATCAAACCAGTTTTTCAGTAGCGCGGTTTCTTCTTTAAGATGAGCGGAAAATTTCTGGTAGTCAGATTTGTTAAAATGGCTGTATTGTATTTCTTCGCCCATTTAGCGATTCTATACTAAAAAAGAAGTTATGTTTCGCAGCTATCAAGTGCATATATTGTGGTGGCGATTTGTAGGGTTACTAATATGAATCACATGCTACTGAAACAGATAGAAAGGATACCCCCCATTAAAGACTGTCTACAGCAAGGATGCTGTAGTCAAGCCTATATGGATATATTTACGGCGAGTCTTTAATGGGGGGTATCCTTTCTATCTGTCTAGTTAGTATCTATACGAAAAGCCGCATGACAGGCAATACAGTTTTTCATTAAGGTTGATAACTGCTCTAAAGCGTGATCTCGATCACCCAGATCGTCGGCATCCATTGCTAGCTGGTCAAATTTTGCATGGGTATCACCACCTAACTTTTTGAATTGCAGCGGGAGTTTTTCAACCAGGGTTTCAGGCGTTCCGAGCTGTGCGGCCTTGCCCGATTTTCTCGCATATTCTGCAACAAGTTCCATATTGTTCTCTGATATACCCTGGTTGATTTTTTGCACGCTGTTTAAAAACACTCTCATTTCTGTCAGTACAAAATTTCTTTCACTTTCATTTAACAGTATGGTTGTGCGCCCATCAGTGCTTTCTGTGGTGGTACTCTGTAGTATAAATTTATAAAATCCAGCTAAGATGATAGATACAAGTATTGCGGTAATTATTAAACATTTTTTATTCATGAATTTTTTGTTTAAATTAAGGTGACAATAATAAGGGTGTTTTTTCCAACTCTTAACTGTTATTAAATCAGACAAGTTCGTTAGTGTCATGTTTTATTATCTTGCTCGATATTATTTTTGCGCTGTAACGGAAGTGAGTTTAATTGGAATCACCCTTAACAGGCTGACTCTCAATAACAGGTTTTCTTCCATCACTAATGGCAGAAGCCTCTTTACGTCGAGATGCGGTCTCCTGCCGAATGCGCATGAGATAACCTCCAAGCGCACCGCCACCGATAGCCAGTGTCAACAAGCCCAGTGTAAGAAGCTGGCTAAATATCATCAGTGATCCAGCGGCAACAATACCAATAAAACCTGCACCCAGTTTGAAGCTTGATTTAGCGTGCGCGCGATTGGTCTGTTTGCGGATTTCCTCATGACTTTTGCGAAGAAGCCTGGTCTTTTGGCGTTCAGCGTTAACCCGCAATTTTTCCCGCTCTTTAGAAAATGCATCTTTGGCGTGCGTCAGCGCATCTTTTTTAGCATGGCTGGCGATGGATGCAAACCAGAAAGCGGTAACCAGGCCAATGACCAAAGCAAGCAATAACACTGCCAGCCAAAGCTCCTTATCATCGGATTTTATTGCCGCAAGCGTCATAGCTACAGTAGCGGCTTGTATAATTAGAATGCCCAGCAGATATTTCAACATAGTGATATATTAGGCAGAATCTACTTGCTGAATCAAGCGCCCATAAAATCATGGTTAAATCACGCGTGCAAAGCTCCCTAATTGGACTTGTTTACATGGTACTAAATTCAAGCTATATTTAATACCATATGAGTCTTGAAGGGAACAGATATGAAGTTCAGTGAATCAATTAAGCCGATTAGTTATCTGAAAAAAAATACAGCAGAAGCCATTAAAATCGTGCATACAAATCATTCCCCGATGATTATTACACAGAATGGTGAAGCAAAAGCTGTGCTCATAGATGTGGCAGAGTACGAGCAAGATAAGGAATCACTGGCAATGCTTAAAATGATCGCACAAAGTAAAGAATCATATTCAGCTGGAAAATTTCAAACAGCTCGAAAAGCATTTTCTGATATCAGAAAAAAGATTAAGGATACGCAGATTTGAAAAAATATCAGGTCATACTCACATCTGAGGCTGAAACAGATATTTTCGATATATATGATTATATTGCGAAGAAAGATACACTTCAGAATGCTGAATATCTTTTAGATAATCTGGAGTCATTGATTTTATCCCTGGAAGAGGCGCCAGAACGGGGGCACTATCCACCAGAACTAAGTATTCAGGGGATAAAAGAATTTAAAGAGCTTATATTTAAACCATATCGTGTTATTAATGAAATTAATGGAAGCAAGGTCATTGTTCATTTATGCGTAGACGGTCGTAGAGACATGAAAACACTTCTGGAAAGAAGATTGATGCGATAGTAAAAATGACCCTAACACCACAAAGCAGACCTTGGCGAAAATCACAAAAAGCAGGGAAATTCGTGCAAAGGAGACATTCAAAAAGTGCTTGCAAGAGCATAGAGTGATAGTATAGTATCACTCTATGAGAATAGAGCTAGTCACCACGTTAAAGCGCCAAGCAACTAAGATTCTTGCTGAGTTACATGATTCAAAAGAGCCAGTATTGATAACAGAGCATGGGCGTCCATCTGCATACCTTATTGATGCCCAGGACTACGAAATGATGCAAGATCGTATGCGTATTCTGGAAGGTGTTGCCAGGGGTGAAGTCGCCATTATCGATAATCGTACTTACACTCAATCTGAAGCAAAAGAGAAAATGAGTAAATGGCTCAAATAATATGGACTGAGCCAGCTTTATTGGATCTTAATAATATTGCAGAATATATAGCACTAGATAAACCAAGTGCTGCTAGTCATCTGGTTCAGAAAGTATTTTCAAAAACTGAGCGTCTTGAAGAATTTCCGGAATCAGGACGTAAACCACCAGAATTAAAGAAGTCGAGATATAAAGAAATTATCGTTGATCCGTGCCGTATTTTTTATCGTGTTGAAAAAGATAAAGTGTACATACTTTATGTCATGCGAAGTGAAAAAAAGCTGCGAAAGTATTTACTGAGTGAAAGGTCTAAAAAAGTAGCTGATTAGTTTCTCTTTGCATAAGAATACTTTCT
>CAZALW010000322.1:0-3736 GCA_964485705.1 uncultured Thiotrichaceae bacterium | reverse complement strand
TTCCAGAACGGCGCACGCGATTTCAACTCTTCCATTAAAAACCGACAGGCATCAAAGGCCTGCGCGCGGTGCGCTGACCAGGCAACAGTTAGCACAATCGGCTCCCCTGGATGGATATCACCAAAGCGGTGGATGATTAAACAGTCGTCCAGTGAATATTGTGTGTTGCCTTGTTCACACAGCTTGTCCAGAAAATGCTGCGTCATTGCCGGGTAGTGTTCCAGTGTCATGTGACTGACGGATTCATTAATATTGAAATCTCGCATGGTGCCAACAAAACTGGCGGTGGCACCATAATGACCGGATTGCAGATGTTCGTTTTGATAACGCTGAATTTCGTCCCAGGGATTAAAACTTCTAGCTAGTAGAATGGCAGACATGAGGTTTAGCCGCCGGTTACAGGTGGAAAAAAGGCCACTTCGTCACCATCGTTAACTATCGCGTCTGGTTTAACGTATTCCATATTGATGGCGCATAAGGTGTTATCGGGCATGTCCATATTATCTGTTGCCTGTGTCCATACTGTGTTCACATCCTGTGGTGTATCGTATGACAGGGTGATTTGTGATTGACCTGTCTGCTCTCGCAAACTGGCGAAAAATTGTATGTTGATAGTCATGGTGTTTATTTTACCGATAAATAGTTGTTGAGTCATGGCTAATGTTGATGCGGTATAATAATGGCATGAAGCCTTCAGCAAAAATAATCCTGATTAGCCATGAAAGCCAGCTGTATTTATATTGTAAAACAACAGCTTAACTGGCTGCTGTCATCTCGACCAAAGGGAGAGATCTTATACCACGGTAGCTCAAGATCTCACCCTCTGGTCGAGATGACAGTAATGAATATGATTTTACGAACTAAGGTCTTTAAGTTAGGCTGAATATTATGGCTAATCAGGAAAATAATTTTATTGAGCAGTTATAATAACTCCAGACAACGATTCACCTGGCACGGTAACGGCAAATGACAGACGATCAACTCAATCACTTTAATCAACGTGGCGAAGCGCACATGGTCGATGTGGGTGAAAAAAAGGTAACACAGCGTAAAGCAGTAGCACAAGGTTTTATTCAAATGCAGGCAGAAACCCTGCAACGTATTATTCAGGGTGAGCATAAAAAAGGTGACGTATTAGGTGTCGCCCGTATAGCCGGTGTCATGGCGGCAAAAAAAACCGCCGATTTGATCCCGCTTTGCCATCCCTTGCAATTAAGCCATGTTGATATCCAGTTAATTGTCGATGAAAAAAAACAGGGCGTGTATTGTGAGGTTGAAGTAAAAACGGCAGGACAAACCGGCGTGGAAATGGAAGCATTAACCGCTGTTCAAATTACCCTGCTAACAATTTATGATATGTGCAAAGCCATGGATCGCGGTATGTTGATGAGCGATATTGGTTTAAAGAAAAAATCCGGCGGTAAGTCGGGTGACTGGACGAAACAGTAAACAAATAATCGCAGACAAATAATAGAAAACAGCAAAAGGAAAAAATAATGCGCCGTTTTATTAAATATTTTTTAATCTTTCTTGTATTGGTTGTGCTCGCCATCATTGCCTTTGTCGCCACCTTTGATGCAAACAATTACAAACCGCAAATTATCGAACAGGTTGAGAAAGCAACAGGTCGCACATTCAGCATTGAGGGTGATATTCATTTATCCATATTTCCCTGGATAGGTTTGAAAGTTGAAGACGTTTCACTAGGTAATGAAAAAGGTTTTAAAGCTAAAACCTTTGCCGCCATAAAACAGCTCGATGTAAAAATAAATGTCCTGCCGCTACTTAAAAAAGAGGTGGAGATTAATATCATTCGTTTGCATGGTCTTGATGTTTCTTTAGAAGTCGCGCTAGACAAGTCGAATAACTGGTCAAGTCTGGCGCAGCCGGCAGTAGACGGTGATATTAGCAGTGAAAAGCACAAGAGCAGTGAAGCCGCGGCAACAGAACCGCAGCAAGCTACAGAAAAATCTCCACCGTTACAGTCGTTAAAAGTAGAAGGTTTTGAATTTGTTGATGCGGTGATTCGTTATGATGATCGTAGCAGTAATACCAAAGCCACGGTTTCAGAATTGAATTTAACCACCAGTGCAATAAGTTTTGATGCGCCAATAGAGGTTCAATTCGGCGCACGTATCGAAAACAATCAGCCGGTTATTGATACACACTTAAACCTGACTACGCAACTAAAATTTAATAAAGAACTAACCGTATTTAATTTGACGGATTTTGTATTTAGCATTTTGATGAAGGCGAATGATTTTGTTCCACAGCAGGAGCAAATTGAAATCAAAACCAGTATTGATGTATCAATGGATGAGCAGCTTGTTGTTATAAAGCAGTTGCAATTGTCAGCGTTAGGGACAACGACAACAAGCGATATAATCGTATCTCAGTTTTTAACAACACCACTGATACAGGGCAACATTGAAATTCACCTTTTTAATGCGCGTACATTGGCAAAACGTGCCGGTGTGGAATTGCCTGCAATGGCAAAAGCCGATGCGCTACACAAGGTAGCACTAAAAACAAAAATAAAATTACAGGGTGAGAAACTGGAAGCCAGTGATTTTAGTGTATCGCTGGATGGCAGTACCTTAAGCGGCTGGTTGCATGTGCTTAATATAAGTAAACAACAGCTACGTTATGATCTGGCTTTTGACCGGCTAAATATTAATGATTATTTGCCGCCAGTTGTAGCAGCCGCACCTGCAACAACGACTGAAACCGCTACTGAAGCGACAAGCACCGGTGATGAGAAAATTGAATTACCGCTAGAAATGATGCGGCAACTGGATATACAAGGTGATTTTCGTATAGCTGAATTAACCGCGAAAGAATATCAAATCAAAACGTTGTTAATGTCGTTGAGCGCTAAAGCAGGTGAGATAGCCGTAAAACCGCTGTCAATGCAGCTTCTTGATGGGCAAATTAACGCTATGGTCAGGCTAAATGTAAAAAAATCAATCCCTGCATATGCGCTTAACCTTGATGTCAAGCAATTACAGGCTGGCCCTGTGGTTAATCCATTTCTTGCTGGTGTGATGGGTGATAAACCGATAAAAATGGAAGGTGCGGTTAATGTGAACATGGATATAAAAACCAGCGGTGATTCAGTTAATCAATTGAAAAAAGCCAGCAAGGGTGTCATCAAGTTTGATATGAAACAAACTCGTGTAGATGGGTTTGATCCTGAATATTATATGCGCTCAGCCATCGCCGATTATGTCCACAGTAAAGGTTTTGGGTTATCGAAAACCATCATGGGGAAATACAAACCACGAGAAATCACCGTGTTCGACAAAATTCGTGCTACCGTTAAATTAGCCAATGGAACAGCCCGTACTGATGATTTTTTGATGGATTCAAAACGTGTAAAAGTAACCGCAAAAGGTCATGCAAACATCATCGAAAACACCCTGGATGTGGTTTCCAGCGTGCAATTGCCACGCGCCAAAACCGGCATAGAAAAGATTTTTGATGAGCCATTATCAGTACGTATTCATGGGCCGTTTACTGCACTGAAATATGAGCTGGATAAAGACAAGCTGAAAAGCTCCACCACCGATGTGTTAAAGAATGAAGCAAAAGCAAAGCTGGATGCCGAAAAACAACGCTTAAAAACTAAAGCCAAAGTCGAGCAGAAACGTGCTGAGGAAAAAGCCAAACAGGAATTGAAAAAGAGTACGGATAAGCTGGAGGATAAATTAAAAAATAAACTGAAAGGTTTATTTTA
>CAZALW010000321.1:0-3736 GCA_964485705.1 uncultured Thiotrichaceae bacterium | reverse complement strand
CGGTCGAAATGACAAACTGCCCGTAATATTGCTTAACTTACTGGCATTGGGGGCATACCCTAACAGACTACAGACTAAACAACCTGAGCAGTGATAGATAGAACCGCCCAGACTTATTGTGAAGAATTATCGAGAAATTACACGCTTCACCATTAAACCCATAGAGTAAGAGAGCATAAAAAATGAGTAATCAAAAAAATACCACACAAGTTACTGTTGATGGTGGCAATGCGGTTGCACATATTGCCTACCGCGTCAGTGATATCTGCTCAATTTTCCCTATTACTCCCTCATCGGATATGTCTGAGCTTGCTGATCTCTGGTCAACACAGGGTCAGAAAAACATCTGGGGGCAAATACCTCAAGTCATAGAGATGCAAAGTGAAGGTGGTGCCGCAGGTACCGCACACGGCGCACTGCAAACCGGCGCTTTTACCACCACTTTTACCGCATCCCAGGGGCTGCTGTTAATGCTACCCAATATGTATAAAATTGCCGGTGAACTCACCTCCTGTGTTTTCCATGTCGCTGCTCGCGCCATTGCGGCTCAGGCACTGTCCATTTTTGGTGACCATCAGGATGTCATGGCCGCTCGTATGACCGGCTTTGCCATTCTTGCATCCAACTCGGTACAGGAAGCCCATGACTCTGCATTAATCTGTCACGCGGCAACGCTTAAAACTCGCGTGCCATTTATTAACTTCTTCGATGGTTTTCGTACCTCACATGAAATTAACAAAATCAACCTCATTTCTGATCAACAAATTCGTGAAATGATTGATGAAGAACTGGTTTTTGCTCATCGCAATCGGGCACTTAATCCAGACAACCCTTTTATACGCGGCACCGCACAAAATCCGGATGTATATTTTCAGGGGCGTGAAAGTTCCAACAAATATTACAATGCCGTACCTGAAATTATTCAGCACACCATGGATCAACTTGCCAGCCTGACAGGTCGTCAATATAAATTATTTGAATACTACGGTGCTGACGATGCTGAAAATGTCATTGTCATGATGGGCTCCGGCAATCAGGTTATAGAAGAAACCATCAATGCACTTAATGGCCAGGGATATAAGCTGGGGGTCATCAGCGTTCGACTATTCCGCCCATTCAGTGTTAAACACATGATTGCTGCTTTACCTGCCAGCTGTAAAAGAGTTGCCGTGCTGGATCGCACCAAAGAACCCGGTAGCGCCGGTGAGCCACTCTATCAGGATGTGGTAACCGCACTGGCGGAGGCATGCAACGATGGCAAACTGGATAGCCTGCCGATAATCATTGGCGGTCGATATGGCCTGTCTTCAAAAGAATTCACCCCGGCTATGGCAAAAGGTGTGTTTGATCATCTGGCCTCAGATCAACCCAAAAACCACTTTACCGTGGGCATTAACGATGATGTCACCCATACCAGTATTACCTATGATAAAACATTCAATATTGAACCAGACAGTGTCACCCGAGCGATGTTTTTCGGTCTGGGTTCTGACGGCACCGTGTCTGCGAATAAAAACTCCATCAAAATTATTGGTGATGGTACCGACCTGTTCTGTCAGGGCTACTTTGTGTACGATTCTAAAAAAGCCGGATCACAAACCATTTCACATTTACGTTTTGGCCCCGAACCAATAAAAGCACCCTATCTTATTACCTCGGCTAACTTTATCGCCTGTCATAAAGCAAACTTTATCGATCAGGTAGAAATGTTGAATAATGCTGCCGACAATGCGGTATTTCTGCTAAATAGCCCGGTAGCTGCAGATGAAGTATGGGCTGAATTACCCAGACCGGTACAACAACAAATCATCAATAAAAGCATCGCCTTTTATGTTATTGATGCCAGCACCGTGGCACGCGAAGCGGGTATGGGGCGACGCATTAACACCATTATGCAAACCTGTTTCTTTGCCCTTTCCGGGGTTTTACCCCGTGATGAAGCCATCGAAAAAATCAAGACTGCCATTGAAAAAACCTACATGCGCAAAGGCGCTGAAATTGTACAGCTTAACTTCAAAGCAGTGGATGCTTCACTCAACCATATGCATAAAGTTACGGTGCCCAACAAGGTCAGCTCTGTTAAAGAAATGGCCGCAGCGGTTTCTGATCTGGCTCCTGATTTTGTTAAACAAGTAACCGCACCCATGTTAATGGGTCACGGTGATGAGCTGCCGGTTTCCAGCATCCCTGTTGATGGCACCTACCCTAGCGGCACCGCGCGTTGGGAAAAACGTAATATTGCCGATTTTGTACCCCAATGGGAACCCGAAACCTGTATTCAATGCGGTAACTGCAGCTTTGTCTGCCCACACAGCGTTATCCGTGCCCGCTTTTATCATGAGACCACACTGCAAAACGCACCTTCAACTTTTGAGTCCGCCCCGGTTTCTGCACGTGGTTTCCCCGACTCACGTTACACCCTGCAAATTTATGTTGAAGACTGCACCGGCTGTGGCCTTTGTGTTGAAGCATGCCCGGCTTTTGAGCAGGATGATCAATCCCGTAAGGCTATTAACATGGTCGATAAAGACCCTGTTACCGCATCAGGAATTCAAAATACCGAGTTTTTCGATACCATTCCGGTTAATTCACGTGCCACCGTTAACTTTGCATCGGTTCGTGGTGCTCAATTCCTTGAACCCCTGTTCGAATTCTCCGGTGCCTGCTCCGGTTGTGGTGAAACCCCTTATGTCCGTTTATTAACTCAATTATTCGGCCCGCGTTTGCTGGTAGCAAATGCCACCGGTTGTTCCTCTATCTATGGCGGTAATCTGCCCGCCACACCCTGGAGCATCAATAAAGAGGGTCGAGGCCCTGCCTGGTCTAACTCGTTATTTGAAGATAATGCTGAATTTGGTTTAGGCATGCGGGTTTCTGCTGACTATCAACTGACTATGGCAAAAGATTTACTGCGTAAAATGACAGATAAATTTGATGCAGAATTTATCAATGCATTACTGATCACCGATCAACGTATCGGTTCAGAAATAAACGCCCAGCGTAATCGACTGCATGAACTTAAAAAGCAACTGCAGGAAATGGATGACCCGAATGCTAAAGCACTATTAACCGTTGCCGACCATCTGGTACGACGTAGTGTCTGGTTAGTCGGTGGCGATGGCTGGGCTTATGATATTGGCTCATCTGGTCTTGACCATGCCCTGGCTTCCGGTCGAAACATTAATGTACTGGTTCTCGACACCGAGGTTTATTCTAATACCGGTGGGCAGGCATCTAAATCAACCCCTATTGCAGCAACCGCCAAATTTGCCGCTGCCGGCAAGGCGGTACCTAAAAAGGATTTGGCTTTACAGGCTATATCCTACGGTAATGTGTATGTCGCCCGCATTGCTATGGGCGCAAACCCGCAACAGACACTACAGGCCATGCGTGAAGCAGAAGACTATCAGGGGCCTTCCATTATTCTTGCCTACAGTCCCTGTATTGCTCATGGTATTGATTTGCGCGATGGTTTATCACAGACAATAAAAGCCGTTGACTCAGGTTACTGGCCATTAATTCGTTATAATCCTGAACTAAGAAAAGAAGGCAAAAAGCCCTTTGTTCTCGATTCTACGCGTCCCTCTATTCCACTGGAAGAGTTTGCCTACAACGAGCAACGTTACAAAATTCTTTTGAAGAACAACCCGAAGGAAGCTGCCCGTTTAATGAAACTGGCTCAGGAATCACTGGACTTACGCTGGCAGACTTATGAGTATATGGCTCAGCAGGAACC
>CAZALW010000320.1:0-3739 GCA_964485705.1 uncultured Thiotrichaceae bacterium | reverse complement strand
GAAATTGAAGCCAAAGATGGCCGTAACTCTTAGGTTTTATAACTAAGACACGTATAAAAATATAAGGTACTGGAAAACAGATAATGGCTAAGGTTGAATACAAAATACCAGAAACACACGAATTTCCCATCATTCCATCTATCATGGAAGGTGCAATGGCGCACAGCTCGCCTTTTGTCGCAGCTGAAGAATTTCAGTCTGATATGGGCTTTCCAAGTCCTGAGGTAAAAGGCCAGTTAATTGAAGGCTGGAAAGAAAAGTTTCTGGAATTAATGGAAGACAAACTCAGTAAATACCGTTCTTTACAGGTATTTATGGATATCTGTGTTAAGTGCGGTGCTTGTACCGACAAATGCCATTATTTTATTGGTACAGCTGATCCTAAAAACATGCCGGTTGCTCGCCAGGATTTATTGCGTAAGGTTTACCGCCGCTACTTCACCTTTGCCGGAAAATATTTCCCTAAACTAGTGGGTGCTGTCGACTTAACAGAAGAAGTTGTTAGAGACATGTACAGCTACTTCCACCAATGTTCTGAGTGCCGTCGCTGCGCTGTGTTCTGTCCTTTCGGTATTGATACCGCAGAAGTCACCATGGCTGCTCGTGACATGCTGGCAATGATCGGCATGGGACAGAAATATTCTAACCAGATTATTCCTAAAGTACATAAAATTGGTAACAACCTGGGGCTGCCTGAGCCTGCTCTGATTGATACTCTGGAAGGTCTGGAAGAAGAAGTTGAAGAAGATATTGAAATAAAAGTACGTTTCCCGCTTGATGAAAAAGGTGCAGAAATACTACTGGTTACCCCTTCCGCTGATTTCTTCGCTGAGCCACATATTGATGGCCTGATTGGTTACGCAAAAGTATTCCACGCAGCAGGCGTTACCTGGACGATGAGCTCAAAAGCATCAGAAGCCGCTAACTTTGGTCTGTTCATTGGTAATTATGAACAAATGCGTCAGATATCACTGCGTATTCGAGATGCAGCTAAAGATTTAGGCGTTAAACGCATTATCTTTGGTGAGTGTGGTCATGCATGGCGTGTTGCTTACAACCACTTAAACACCCTGGCGGGTCCATGGGACTTCCTGGATCAGAACTACCCTATTCCTCAGCACATTCTTGAGTTCACCAAAGATTGTCTGGATCGCAACATATTAAATATTGACAAGTCTGAAAACGACCACATGACATTGACTTTCCATGATTCATGTAACATCGCACGAGCATCTCGTATTGGTGATTACCCTGGAAGTCAGTTCACTACACCGCGTGAAGTAATTAAGGCAGTGTGTAATAACTACTACGACATGGATGCAGACACTATCAATGATGCGACCTTCTGTTGCGGCGGCGGCGGTGGTCTATTAACAGACGACCTTATGGAGTTACGTATTAAAGGTGCTCAACCGCGCATGGAGTCATTAAAAAATGTAATCGCTGATCATGGCGTAACACACATGGCTGCTATATGCGCCATCTGTAAATCCCAGTTTACAAAAGTCCTGCCATATTACGGCATGACCATGGATCAAATTGTAAGTATTCATCAATTAGTGAGCAACGCAATTATTCTTGAAGGACAAGGTGAAGAAACTAGCGATAGTGATGAGACTGATGAAACTACCTCAATAAATATAAGCGTAGATTAATTTGTATCTATATGTCCATGGATGGACGATCCATTTTAACAATACGGGAAAATGCAGGAGCACTTTTCTTGTAAAAATACGATTTTTTAATATCACATTATTGACATAACCCGGGACGATGTCCTTTGGTAAAGCAACAGGAGAGCTGGCATGGCCACTTCGAAACAAGATATGCAAGACAATAAGTTAACCTTCAGAAAATTTGAAGATGGCGATTTCGTCAATAAAAACTTCGGCAAACAGATTTTTAAAGAAGACACTTCACACAAGTGTCCAACTTATGTGCATCGTACCCCACCTTGTCAGGGAAGTTGCCCCTCAGGCGAAGATATTCGTGGTTATTTAGACATCATACGTGGTATTGAATTACCTCCCGAAGGTGTTTCCATGCAGGAATATGCTTTCCGCCGCTCTACTGATGCCAACCCATTCCCATCAATGATGGGACGTGTTTGTCCGGCACCTTGTGAGACTGGCTGTAACCGCAACAGTGTTGAAGACTTTGTAGGTATTAACTCGGTTGAGCAATACATCGGTGACACCGCTTTTAAAGAAGGTTTCAAATTTGATAACAGCGCAGAGATGACTACTAAGAAAGTCGCTATCATCGGCGGTGGACCTGCTGGCATGGCAGCGGCATACCAGTTACGTCGTAAAGGTATCGCTTCTACCATCTTTGATGACCACTCAGAACTTGGTGGCATGATGCGCTACGGTATCCCCGGCTATCGTACACCTCGTGATTTCCTGAATAACGAATGTCAACGTATATTAGATATGGGACACATCGAAACACGCATGAATACACGTGTGGGTCGTGATGTTAGCGTTGAAGAAATTGAAAAAGAATATGATGCCGTATTATGGGCTTTAGGTTGCTGGACAGGTCGTGGTGTGCCATTAGAGGGCTGGGATGAAACCCCTAACTGTGTATCTGCGGTTAAATTCCTCGAGCAGTTTAATAAAGGCGAAATGAAATACACAGGTAAAAAAGTACTGTGTATCGGCGGTGGTGATACCTCTATCGACGTGGTATCGGTTTCTCGCCGTATCGGCACTCTGGCTAACTACAGCGAAAATCCTGAGACAGTGGTTAACGGTGAGTCTTCACACGCTGACCATGACTCATCTAACAATGTTCCCTGTGAACTGGTCACACTGACAGCACTGTTCAAGAAGGAAGAAATGACAGCTGCAGAACATGAAGTAGAAGACGCTACGATTGAAGGCGTTAACATCATGAACGAAGTCATGCCAGTAGAGCTTATTCGTGATGCCAACGGTCGTGCTACCGGCATGAAATTTGTTGACTCAACCTGGGAAAACAACGCGCCTGTTGCTGTTGAAGGCGGCAAAGAGTACACCATTGAAGCAGATATTATTGTGGCAGCGATTGGTCAGGGCGGAAATTTACAAGATCTTGAAGATCTTAACAATGGTCGCAACTTAATGGACGCAGACAATATGTTCCGCGTACCGGGCAAAGAAAATCATTATGTATGTGGTGACATTGTTCGCCCTCACCTGTTAACCACTGCTATCGGTCAGGCTTATATTGTTTCTGAAACCATTGAAAACGACTTTAACGATATCCAATTGAAAAAACGCCCTAAAGTTGACGTTCATCACTTCAATCTTAACGATAAAATGGTTGAAACTGGCCTGGGTGTTGAATCATACAGTGCCGACAACTATCTTGATGATGATTCACGTGGTACTGAAACATCCAGTTATGCTATTCACAACTACGAAGACCGTTCAAAACAGGAAATCATCTCAGCCGATGATTTATTCCTTGGTCACTTTGATTATGACGAACGTAACTTACGTGACACAGATGTGCCTTCTTCTGATGAAGTTTTAGGCCACTTTGCAGAACGTCAAATCAGCCTTGAAGAAGAAAAAGCCGTTAGCGAGGCGAATCGCTGCATGAGTTGTGGCATGTGCTTCGAATGCGATAACTGCGTTATCTACTGCCCAC
Organism: uncultured Thiotrichaceae bacterium; assembly: GCA_964485705.1. Classification (GTDB taxonomy): domain Bacteria; phylum Pseudomonadota; class Gammaproteobacteria; order SZUA-229; family SZUA-229. Next base: position 103 of record CAZALW010000320.1, on the reverse strand, counting down.
AGGACGCGGTTTTCCGTGTTAAGAAAGACAGCAAAACATTAGGTCGTTATGTTGATACTGATTACAATAAATGTATCGGTTGCCATATTTGTGCTGATGTTTG
>CAZALW010000319.1:0-3740 GCA_964485705.1 uncultured Thiotrichaceae bacterium | reverse complement strand
GCGTTATTCGCGGACTGCATTTGTTTTTAATCTTTTTCTTTATTCTTTTTGCGCAAACCATGCTCAACTGCCATTACGGCGGCTTCTACGCGAGAATGGATGCTTAGTTTTCTGAGGATGGCTTTTACATGTAGTTTAACAGTGCCGTCAGAGATACCCAGGTTTCTGGCTATCAGTTTGTTGCTCTGGCCTTCGGCAAGCAAGCAAAGAATTTCGGTTTCACGTGGGGTTAGAGCTGAAAAGGGGCCTTCATCATCGTCAATGGCGGTTTCACCCTGTACCATTCTGGCCAGTGCATCGGTTAAATCAGCAGCCACTACGTTCTTTCCTTTTTCAATATCGCGTAAGGCACCGACTAACTCTTCGGGTTCCATATCTTTAAGCAGGTATCCCTGTGCGCCGGTGCGCAGGGCTTTGATTAAATCACTTTCATCATTACTGGTGGTGAGCATAACCACAGGTATGGTCGGTAGTTCCTTGCGTAATATTGGTAGCGTGTCCAGTCCACCCAGGTTGGGCATTCGTAAGTCAAGCAATATAACGTTTGGCTGGATTTTTTTAGCCAGTTCGATACCTTCCTTGCCGTCAGCGGCAACGCCGGCAACTTCAATACCTCGTAGTTCCAGCAGGCCTTTTAGGCCGTCCCGAAATAGTGCATGGTCATCTATGATTATTACGCGCATATTATTATTTTTCTTAAGGTAGTTGTGCCAGATTATATCTATCTGGGGAATTTATCACGAATTGTTAGTCTTGTCCCTGTAATAAAATTTAAGTTCTACTCGTGTGCCCTCATCAGGGTCACTTTCAATCTTAAGTTCCCCACCGAGATGCTTTGCTCTCTCTTTCATGATGGTTAAACCGAGATGCTCACCCTCTGAACTATGTATTTTTCGCTGGTCAAAACCCTTGCCATCATTTTCTATCAGAATATGAATAGTGCCATCATTATAAGTAAGTAATACGCGAACGATATAGGCATTGGCGTGTTTTTTTATATTGGTGAGCGCTTCCTGTACGATGCGATAGGCATTAAGTTCCATATTAGAAGGCAGTTGTATAATTTGTTCTTCACATTGCAGCAGGATGTTAATACCGGTATCTTTGCGAAATTTTTCTACGGCACGTTTGATTGCTGGAACCAGACCCTGTTGTTCGATAGGGACGCGGCAGTGTGCAATGAGTTCGCGCAGGTCGGTGGTAGCTTCATCAAGTGCATGCTCTACTGATTCGATGGTTTTGAATGCCATGTAATTGCCGACAGGCTGAATTGTCTGATCGAGGATGCGAACCTGAAAGCGAAGTGATGCCAGAGTTTGCGCTAATGAGTCATGGAGTTCGTTTGCAATAATGTTACGTTCATCTTTAATGAGTTGTTGTCGAATTTTGTGTTCTTTATAAGAGCGTTCAACAGATTCACCAAGATGCGCCCCTATCGAGAGTAATAAATAGGCAAGCTCTTCTGTTATGTCTATGGCTTCATTGACAAAAAGGTTGATGACCCCAAGTGTTCGTATTTTAAAACGTACAGGGATGCAGAGTTGTTTAGGTGGTAATGAATCGATAGTCAGTTCATTTTGACGTATTTGGATTTCATTGATGACGTTGGTTTCAAAATTAAACAGGTGTCCGTCGATGGGCGCATGTTGAATGTTGCTTGCCTGTTCTTCGGAGATGCCGAAGTGGGCAATCAGGTTCATCATGCCGTCATCAGTAATTAACTGTATGGAACCGGCAGCAGCATTAAAATGCTGCTTTAATAGAATTAGAAAGTCATGAAGAATTTGTTTGTCTGCATCGGCTGAACTCAGCGAACTGGTTATTTGATAGAGCAGAAGAAGTGATGAAGGGCTCCATTTGAATGACGTTTGTTTTGCCACGGCGGTTTATTATGCAGTAGGTGGTTTGTAATTTGGATCGTTTGGATTCATGAAGATGAACTGAAATTTACCGGGTTCTAGCTCAACAAAATCAATTGTCGTGTCGTTTAATAGTTCTACGCTGGATTTAGATACGATGATTTCGATATCATCGGCGGTGATAGTGGTATCATTTTCTTTACTATCATCAAAACCCATGCCGTAGTGAATGCTGCTGTCATCGTTGCGAGTAGCCGCAATACGCAACGACATGCCTTCTGTTTTTCCCTGTTCAGCAGAAAGTTTTATTTGTGCAGTAGCAGCTGGAGTTATTGTAATCATAGTATTTAGTTGTTTGTCTGTTGTTTATGGGAACGGGCGAAATTTATAAATCGCTGTGCCCATGGGTTATTCCATGTGTTGCGTTGATGGGTATAGTTTGCCAGCAGGTTTTTATAAATATAGCCATCCGATTTTCCATTGATTCCCGTGCCGCGTTTGACAGAGTAGGCAAATTGTACATTTTTATCAACGGTTTTGAAACGTGAATAATGAAATTCGTGCGCATTAATGATATGAGGTTTGTTTATTTCATTATTTACCAGGGATGTTGCTGTTGTTGTTTCCGCTGAAGTTGTCGACAATGTTGTTGTCTGAGGCCATGGGCTGTTTTCTGTCTCTTCTAATTGTACGTAACCACGACCCTGCGGGTTTTTTTCCATAATGATGTCGGCATCAATACAACCGACCATCTGGCAGACTTCGCTATGATTATCATGGTTCCACTGAATAGAGCGCGCCAGGTACATTAGTCCACCACATTCGGCGTAGGTTGGCAGGCCATTGTCTATAGCTGATTTTATTGCAGTTCGTAAGCTTTTATTGGCTTCCAGTTCATTCATGTGTGTTTCTGGAAAGCCGCCGCCAATGAACAAAGCATCAATGTCAGGTAGTTCTGTTTGGTGACAGGGATCAATCTCGATTAATTGGGCTCCTGCATTCTGCAGTGCCTGCAGGTCGTCCGGGTAATAAAAACCAAAAGCTGAACATCGAACCAGCCCAAGTTTTATATCTTTGACAGAATCGCTATAGTGAGTTTTAGTACTAAGGTTTTTTGTGTGTACAGTTGGCAGTTCTGGTGCTTGACCGGCAATAGCAAGTACTGCGCCTAGATTGACCTGATCATTAATGGCACTAGCTAACAAATCGATTTTCTGAGTACAAAATGGATCTTCATGACCGGGCACCAGACCAAGATGACGTTCATCAATATCAAAGCGTTCATCATTGTGTATTGCCCCTACAACTTCAACATCGGTGTAATGTTCGATGACGTTGCGTAATTTACTTTCATGGCGAGAGCCACCAAGTCGATTGAGGATAACGCCTTTGATATTTACCTTTTTATCAAAGGCCTGATAGCCCAATATTAATGGTGCAATGCCGCGGGTCATGCCTCTGGCATTTAATACCAGTATCACGGGTGTTTGTGTCAGTGTGGCTAATGCGGCATTACTGTTGCTGCCATCAAGATCCAGGCCATCATACAGACCTTTGTTACCTTCAATTAATGATATGTCTGCGTTTTGTGCTTTGTCTTGCATTAACGAAAGTATTTCTTCACGTTGCATGGTGTAGAAATCCAGGTTATAACAATCACGTTCAGTAGCCTGAGCTAACCAGTAGGGGTCGATGTAATCAGGACCTTTTTTAAAGCTTTGTACAATCAATCCACGTTGTTTTAAGGCAGCACACAGGCCGATACTGACGGTGGTTTTACCCGATGATTTGAGGGCAGCAGAAATGAAAATTCGTGACACGGTGAGCTGCGTAGCTGCTCAAATGAAAAATGAAAAATGAAAAATGAAAAATGGAAAGACT
>CAZALW010000318.1:0-3742 GCA_964485705.1 uncultured Thiotrichaceae bacterium | reverse complement strand
TTAAGCAGCAAGTGCAGTAATCACCTTACCTAATGCCTGCTCGAATGCAGAGTGATCTGCCAGTATGCGTGAACGATTTTCTTCCAGTTCTTTAGCAAAATCCTCAGCATCTTTTTCAATTATTTTTATGCCTCTGCGATCAACAAATATTAATTGCGCTGCATCCGTTAAAATAACGGATAATTTAAGGCGTCGAATGGGCTTGTCTTCACCATTATAAATTTCATACCACACGCCAGGTTTAGTGGTGCTGGGCAGCCTGGCAATTTTTTGTTTAGCAATTTCTGTTTGCTGTTGAACGTGTTGCAATTCATCTTCGATATTATCTACTGATGCTTCACTCATTGTTTCATCCAGGACTTCATTTAAACCCCTGCTATCGTTGTTATCAACAATTTTAAGACCGTAATCATCAATCATCTGGATGAAATAGGATTTAAGTTCAACTATTTGTTTATTGATGTTATTTTTATCCTGCTGTGTGTGATTCAACTCATCATCAACCGTTTCGATTAATGCCATGTGATTTTTTTTCACAAGATTATACTGTGAAGCATATTTGATTGGCTGTATACATTTTAACAACAATTTAAGCAACATAACTGACTGCAACCATTGCTCACTATTTCGACCATGGCGGATATAACGATTGAGCATTAATGTCGACCAGTGTTTTAAAACAAGCGGTCTGATTTTATCTGGTATTTGCTTTTCACAGGACACCATTTTTAACTGACTAATAACAATACTACGTGCATGTTCCTGCAGGATTTTCTTTTGTTGCTCTCTTTCCGTTTCTGTTGTCAACCGTTCTTCTTTTTTTATGATATTTTCTAAATCATCAACTGCTTTTTCAAAGGTGACAATATCGATATCAAATTTATCTAAAATGCTATCAACAATTTCTTCCAGCTCATGATAAAGGTGATCTTCTTTTATATTGATCCCCATTCCGGCTGTTGTTAATAAATCTACCGTTGCCCTTGCAGGATGTGTTTCTGATTCAAATAAAGAACGGTCAATCATGGCAACTTTCATTACCGGTATTTGCAAATGATAAATGAGATTGGTCATTATTTCTGAGACGGTATCATCATCAGCAATAGCACCAAACATCATACCTACAAAATCAATGCTTCTTTCATCAAGCAGATTAACCTGTTTATCAACAATGCCGCCATGTTCTTTACTAATGTCAGCAACTAATTCCTGTTTAATTTGTTCAGCCGTGAGATTTTCCGTGTCTTTATTTAATGACGTTATTTTACGTTGCAGTGATGACAGTGCTTTTACTACCTCTTTTCGCTGATAGCAGTTTTTGCCATTGAGATCACGTTGCGTTGGTGTGCGTAAAAAAGATTCTGGAAGTTGGAGTTCTTCACCGGTCATTGTCATCTCGCCACTCATAAACTCATTGACGATGCGGGTAAAGTCTTTATTTGTTCGCGGAATAAAATCAGTTTCTATCTTTTTTTCCGGATCGTAATAACTTGCCACTTGTGTTGAAACTTCATCTTCATCTGTTTCAATCTCTTCCTGTTTTGTTGTCTTCAGAATAATTGCAGGCAAAACACCATTATCAATAAATATTTGGTTGACGGTTTTATACATTACATCCAGTTTAGAGCAGACTTCCTGGTCAAATAATTTGTAGAAAACCAATTTAACCTCTATATCTATGTCTATATTTTCAATTGTTTTTTGAAAAACTTCACAGATATGTTTTGGATCGAGTGATTCTTTATCAATACTTTCATTACACATCAGTTCAAGATATTCAAGACGTGCTTCGAGGTTATTTACCTCGTCACCAAACAAATTCATGGCTTTTGCGTGCATTGTGGTGATGGCAACCATTTCTTCCATTTCATCCTGGTCAACCAGACTCAACTCGTCATTATCACTGGGTGTCAAATTTATTTTTGAGGCGGTTAGTGAATTATTCAAGTTAATAAAGAAGTGATGACGAATATCATTTTTATCAGTACGAAAGATGCGCGTACAGTCCATAAATTTCATTTGATCTTCATTGGATGTGGCTTGTTCAGCAAGATCAAACAGTTTCTTATCTGCACTGTTTAACATTTGATTGATTAATATCATCAAATGTTCATTGACACAGGAGAATATCTTATCAACAATTTTAGAATATTTTGATGATTGATTGTTTCCTGATGAAATAATATGTTGATTTGTAGCCATCATAATGATCCAAATAAACTATAAGTGGTTAAACTGAACAAACCACAATCTGTGCATAATTGTGCGTAAAAAAAGCGACACAAAACATGCTTTTTAAAAATTATTTGAATGCATTTATTGCCAGTGGCATCACCTGTCTGCTGTAAAACCAGTCGGCCAGGTGAAATATTATAGACTTTAAGAATTTATGTTATTGATTTTATTTGAGAATTTAATGTCAATCGGGAGAACTAGCATCTAACCTAACTATAGTCTGTTACGCTATATTTTCAATATTTTTTACGATAAATAAATGAAAAAGTGTAGCCGATATCCTGACAACACCAGGGCTAAAAAGATCCTGATTAGCCATAACATTCAGCCTAACTTAAAGACCTTGGTTCATAAAATCATTTTTATTACTGTCATCTCGACCCGAGGGAGAGATCTTATACCACAGTAGATCAAGATCTCTCCCTCGGGTCGAGATGACAGATGTTTCTTTGGTACTTACTGTACCATTCATTTTCCTTTATTTTTTTCCAACATGCTTTTTAAATCAGCAAACGGATTAAATTTGGCGCTCGGTGCTTTTGTGCCACCCAGGGCTATTCCCTTATTCGCTAATGCTTCTGTCTGGCGCTGATGCTCATTATCATGGCAATACATACATAAAAGTTCCCAGTTACTGCCATCAGCCGGGTTAAAATCGTGGTCATGGTTTCGATGATGTACGGTTAATTCTTGAAGGTTGATGCGGGTAAATTCTCTGCTGCACCGACCACATATCCAGGGATACATTTTTAACGCTTGTTCACGATAACCATGACCACGTTTTTCACTATCGCGCCGGGCTTGAGCGACCACGTCATCTAATTTTTTTCTGGATTGATCTTTTTTTACAGACATTATATTTTGCAAGACTGATTGTTATCTCACGTACTCCAATGGGAATATTATTGAAACAAAGGAAATTTGCTGCCGAATGTTAGTCATTGCATTCTTTGTTTTAGACGCACCGACAAGCGGCACAAAAGGAAACCTTAAGTGATACTATTTAAACCCCTGGCAAGCCCTGGAAAACCGGTTAAGAAGTTTTACATTTATAACTTACAAAATAACCCAGTTCAAATAACCATGTTATACAAGTCAGCTTTACTGAACAACTATGCCAGCACCAGGAGCTTGTCCAAGAATGGAGGCCGTAGCGAAAATCACAGAAAGGTTATAAGGTGAGTTTATTGAATGAGGCGAGTAGTGGTGCATGGATGCACCGTTTACGAACCAAAGGACGGAGTAGTAGGACTATTTAACGATTTCAATAAGCTCAGATTATGACCTTTATGGGATTTGCAGTAGGTTCTCTATTTTCGGACAAGCTCCTAGCAAGGAGAAACGTCTTCTGCCTGAAAACCTTTATCACTTTTTACAACGGTAAACTCAACTGCTTGACCATCTGCTAAAGACTTGTATCCATCACCACGAATTTGGTTGAAGTGTACAAATACATCTTCACCATCTTTTCTTTCGATAAAACCAAATCCTTTAGAATTATTAAACC
>CAZALW010000317.1:0-3814 GCA_964485705.1 uncultured Thiotrichaceae bacterium | reverse complement strand
TAACCACGGTGCCAACACGTAAGCCCAGCGATAACATACGTCTAACCATTTGTTTACCGCCATCAATGGAGGCAATACGTCCGCTACGGCCATTTTGCAGGCTAAGGAGGCTGGTTGTGGGTTCTAAGTTGGTCATAGTAAAATAAAAATTGACTGCTAAAAAGAATCGTTCTCATTCGTGATTGTTCCATATTAGACCTATCTTAAATAGAATGCAAGACTGAAATATAAAGAGGATATTATGTATGAAAAGCCTAAACTAGCACTCTAGCCCTGCCTATTACCCATAAGTATTACTAGACTATTGAAAACCCAATTGGAATTGCACCCTCGTTCCCACGCACTGCGTGGTAATGCAGTTCTTAACGCGCCAGCGTTACAATTAGCTATATTGTTGTAATAGGACTCACCTGGTCAAAGATGCAAAACTCAACGCTAGTGCGTTAGGTACGAGGCATTCCCACGCTGGTGCATGGGAACGAGCCAAAGAGGGTATTATGTATGAAAAGCCTAAACTAGCACTCTAGCCCTGCCTATTACCCATAAGTATTACTAGACTATTGAAAACCCAATTGGAATTGCACCCTCGTTCCCACGCACTGCGTGGTAATGCAGTTCTTAACGCGCCAGCGTTACAATTAGCTATATTGTTGTAATAGGACTCACCTGGTCAAAGATGCAAAACTCAACGCTAGTGCGTTAGGTACGAGGCGTTCCCACGCTGGTGCATGGGAACGAGGCAAAGAGGGTATTATGTATGAAAAGCCTAAACTAGCACTCTAGCCATGTACTCATTTTTCATGCATCACAAGATTAAGTAAAAACAATGGATAATAAACCAGTTAAAACATACTCGCTACAGATAACGATAAGTACATTATTTATCGGTATTAGCCTCATTTTAGGGTTTATTTTGAGCTGGCAGAGTTTTAATAAAACATCCGATATCATGCTGGATGCGGCAGATGGCTTGCATGAAAGAATCTCACATGAGCTTGTTCTTGATTTTAAAGCCACTTATGGTCCGATCGCGGGTGGACTGCGTCAGTTTCGTTTGTCACCTGTTATCAGGGCGAAAACATTTGAACAGCGTATGCGTTATTTGGCGAATTTTCAGGCAGTGCTTGACGCAGAATCATCTGTTTTTGCTGTCGGCATTGGTTATGCCAATGGTGATTATCTGGGCGTTTCATCAGTTAATGTTGCTTATGTGCGTGCAAAATACTCAGTTCCACAAGATGCCGCTTTTATCGTTTTTTATATAAAACACGGTGAGTCAGAGTCAGCTTTTTCTGCTGGTAATCAATACACGATTTTTTATGATGACAAGCTGAACGAGATTTCACGTAGCGCAGCACAGGAAACACAATTTGATCCGCGTTTACGCCCCTGGTATCAACAGGCATCAAAGCTACCCGGTTCAACTCAACCTTATTTGTTTTATGACAGCAAAATAGTGGGTTTAACCGCAATGAGTAAAACGGCTGAACCGGGCGTGGTAGTAGTCTTTGATATCACTCTCGAAAACTTAAGCCAGACCATTAAAAAATATCAGCTAACCACAAATTCGGAAGTGGTATTAATAAACGCAGAAGGACAAATATTTGCCTATAAAGACCAGCAAAAAGTGCTTATTAACAATGAAGTCTCAGCGGATGAGGAAACGTTACAGCTGGCAAATTTATCGCAGCTTGATAGTGCGGTGCTTTCACATATTAGTGAAAATTTTATAATAAAAGAACAAAATTTTAACTTTGATTATAACAATCAACGCTGGATGGGCAGTGCGCGTATTGTGGCAAATCCCGGTGGTGTCGATTTATATGCGTTAATACTATCGCCGGTAGAAGAGCTGCTGGCTGATGCCGTTACTATTCGTCAGCAGCTAATTATTACAGCGCTTATCGTGCTGCTTATTTTTATTCCTGTTATCTGGTTTGGCGCAAAAAAGATTTCTACGCCATTAAAAGTTCTGGCAAAACAGACAGAAGCGATTTCCCGTTTTGATTTTGATGAAACGCCCCGGCAATCTTCGGTTATAAAAGAGGTTAATGAGTTAGCTACTGCCACCGCATTAATGAAATCAACTATAAATAAATTTATTAATCTTATTAATTCACTAGCGGGAGAGCAGGATCTGGATGCTTTGTTGAAAAGTATTACCAAAGAAACCATGATGATTAGTCAATCAGATGCTGCTTTAATTTATCTTCTTGATGAACAGGATGATTGTTTAAGAGCGAATTTTTTGTGCGACAAAAACAATAAACAAATGACAACAGATAGTTTGTCAGTACTAACACTGACTGAGACAAAATCCCTGTTAGATGATAATGATGGTTTTAAAAGCTGTGTTATACAGTTAAACAATAAAAGCAAGAATAAATTAACAACATTACTTAATGTCCTGGAAGTGAAAGAAATCACCAGTATTGTATTGCCATTACAAAATAGAAATAATGAAATTATCGGTTTGTTATGTTTGCTGTATAAACAAAGTGAAACAATAAGTTGTTCGAGTAATATTGAATTCGTTGAAGCCTTATCCGGTTTTTCTGCTGTTACACTGGAAAGCAGGCAGTTATTTAAAATGCAGGAAGCTTTATTGCATGCCTTTATTAAATTAATTGCCGGTGCGATAGATGCCAAGTCGCCTTATACCGGTGGGCATTGCCAGCGGGTGCCGGAAATAACATTAATGCTGGCAAAAGCTGCCTGTGAAAGCAAAAATAAAAGTTATAAAAACTTTAATCTGGATGAAAAACAGTGGCAAGAGCTGAGCATTGCCTGCTGGCTGCACGACTGCGGCAAAGTCACCACGCCTGAATACGTGGTAGACAAAGCCACCAAGCTGGAAACCATTTATGACCGCATACACGAAGTGCGAATGCGCTTTGAAGTGTTGAAGCGTGATGCTGAAATAGATTGCTGGCAGCAAATAGCGGATGGGGCGAATAGAAATAACATGCTAAAAAGTTTGCAAAAAAAACATAAGGCACTTGATGATGATTTTGCATTTATCGCTGAATGTAATGCCGGTAGTGAATTCATGGCAGATGAAAAAATTGAACGCCTGCAAAAACTGGCGACAAAAAAATGGCAGCGAACACTGGATGATAATCTGGGTTTGTCCTGGCAGGAGTTGAATCGAAAACAAAAAACAGATGAAAGTTTGCCGGTAACAGAAAAGTTATTGTCAGATAAGCCGGAGCATTTAATTGCACGCCATAAAATCGATAAAATGCCGGTTGATAATCAATGGGGTTTCAAGCTGGATACACCTGAATATAAATACAATCGTGGCGAACTGTATAACCTGTCAGTGAAAAAAGGCACGTTAAACGAAGAAGAGCGTTACATGATTAACGGCCACATGATACAAACCATTATCATGTTGAATAATTTGCCCTATCCGAAGGATCTGCGCAATGTCCCGTTGATCGCAGGCAGTCATCATGAAACCATGGATGGAAAAGGTTATCCCAAACGATTGAAAATGAGTGAGCAACCACTGACCGCGCGGATGATGGTGATTGCCGATATTTTTGAGGCGTTAACGGCATCAGACCGGCCTTATAAAAAAGCAAAAACATTAACTGAATCACTTCGTATATTAAGTTTCATGCGTAATGATAAACACATCGATGCTGATTTGTTTGAGCTGTTTTTAACAAGTGGCGTTTATCTGGAGTACGCGAAAAAATTTCTTTCGCCCGCACAGATTGATGAAGTCAATATTGAGGATTATCTATCTTGAATGTTTTATTGGTCTCAGACCGCTAGTCAAAACTATGCACTTTAGTGCAAGGCTTTA
>CAZALW010000316.1:0-3835 GCA_964485705.1 uncultured Thiotrichaceae bacterium | reverse complement strand
GTGCTGTGAAACTGGCTCGTCTTGCCGTGGCTCGTTCGCAACAAGGGTTTGGTTTGGGTGAGCGATTATTGATTGATGCCATTTATCGAACGGTGTTGGTCGCTCAACAAATTTCAGCGATCGGACTGTTTGTCGATCCGATGACCCCGCAGGTCATTCCATTTTATAAGAAGTATGACTTTTTACCAGCCGATCCCGGCGATCAATCACGCCTTGAAATGTGGCTACCCATTAAAACCTGTATAGATACCGTCGACAGCTTATTTAATTGATCGATCGAACCAAAGCAAATAGAGGGTTCAAGTCACTTGCTTCAAGCAAATAGAGGAGCCAAGCAAATTCCCCTGTGTCAGCATTGTTGTCGCCTGGCAAACTGATAATGAAATGTCCAATATTGACATAAATGGACATGTGGCATATATTTATCTCATGGAGGGTTCAACCTATGAATATTAGTTTAAGTTCGACCTTTGAAGCCTACATTCAGAAGCAGCTGGATGAGGGTACTTATAACAACGCGAGTGAAATTGTCCGCGAAGCATTGCGGCTCAAAATGCAACATGATGAAATGTATCACGCCCGACTAGAGTCCTTACGTACTGCAATTATTCTGGGGGAGGAAAGTGGTGACGCTGAACCCTTTGATATGAATGACATTGTTCAGCAAGCCAAAAAAGATGCTGGTCTGAATGCTTAACCCATCTTTGACACATTCATCACGTAAGTTATTGATATTACAAAAGCAAAATAAATAATGCCTAATAAAAACAATCGCTTAGATTTTGAAATCAGGTAGTAGTGCCAAGTTGACCTCGTTCCCACGCACTGCGTGGTAACGTAGTAGCAAACGCACCAGCGTTGTATCAATGCATAAAAATAGTAGACTGAGGTGATAAGCTGTTAACGCTGGTGCGTTTTCCTCGTTTGTACGCTCCCGCGTGGTAACGCATACAGCTAACGGCAAGCTCTGTATGCATTCCCACGCAGAGCGTGGGAACGAGGCACCAAAGATGCTGGTCTGAATGCTTACAGTCTTAATTCGGCCACTCGCCAGAAATGATATTAAAAAAATATGGCGTTACACTTATAATAACTGGGGTGAAAAGCAGGCAGATTTTTATGCTAATGCGCTTGGACAAGCCATTGAAGAAATGATTGAAAATCCAGAAATTGGGAACAGCATTGAGCATATTCGGAAAGGTTATAGGCTTTACCATTTTAAACATCATTTTGTAATTTATCGCCTGTCATTGACAGTGATTGATGTAGTACGTGTTCTTGGCGAGAACATGGACATTAAACGCCATTTATAGTTTGGGGTCTATAGTTTGGGGTCTATAGTTTGGGGTCAGGCTTCTTCTTTTTCAAACCATGATTAAGTAATGATTCTGCTATTTCAATAAAACGTTCAGGCCCTGGTGGTTGCCCCGTACTTTTGCAAAAAGGAATGGAAGGGAAGGGGTCAAGGGAAGTAAAAAGGGGGTCAAATCTTGACTTAACACATTAATAGCTGCCTTCGTCAGTATTAAGTAAATGACGCATGCACGTATACAGTGATGGCAAATATTCTTCAATAACTTTTAGTACTGTTAGTGAATCAATGTCACCTAGATAATTATGAACCAGGATATTGCGAAAACCGCTTATTTCACGCCATGGTATATCGTCACACAATGCTTTTTTGTTATTGGGAAGTTGCTGCGTGGCTTCTGAAAGGGTTTGAAGATTGCGCAAGGCGGCAGCATAGAGTATTTCATCATCCGCAATGCTGCCACGTGCTTCAATACGTTGGATTTTTTCAATCGTATCTAAAATATGGTGTGCATAGGGCTGCCAGGGTTTACTCATAAGTCCACCGCCTCCTTTAATACCCGTTCACGAATGTGCCTGTTTAGCTCATGCTCCGGCACGACCTCTATCGTGCGAGCCAGTAGCTGTTGCAATTGTTCGATTAGTGGCAGGCGTTGGCGGAAAAGATCATAACCATGCGGAAAATCTACCAGGAAATCTATGTCACTGTCAGGTCGCTCTTCCCCGCGTGCAACAGAACCAAATACACGAATTCGACGTGCGCCATACTGGTCACCAAGTACCAGTATTTCATTCTTTTTGTTATGAAGCTCATCTAATAACATTGTCATTCACCATCAGTGAAATTTTACCCTATAAATCATTATAGTATTCATGCTGTCTCAATGCCTGCTTTTTCAAGAAAAGAAAAAAGGGGTCAAATCTTGACTTAACATATTAAGCGCTATATGCTACCAATATGACGAGACCGCTAAGAATAGAATACGAAGATGCTTATTATCATGTGATGAATCGTGGCAGAGGCAGGCAATGGATATTCCCTGATGAGAAATATTATAAAGAATATATAAGATGCTTAAGTGATGCGCACAAGCGTTTTGCTATCGAAATTCACGCATATTGTTTGATGGGGAATCATTACCACCTGCTAATAAAAACGCCACGCGGTAATTTAGGTCGTGCTATGCGGCACATTGATGGTGTATATACGCAGCGGCATAATCGCCGAAAGCGAACAGATGGGTCATTATTCCGTGGCCGTTATAAAGCCATAGTGGTGGATGCAAGTAGTTATTTGTTGCAGGTTAGCCGTTATATACACAGAAATCCCGTTGAACTAAAAAAGCCCTTAGTAAAAAATGTTGAAGACTATCCCTGGTCGAGTTTGTCTGCATATCTTAATCCAGGAAAAGTGCCAGACTGGTTGAATCGTGACACGGTGTATGGTGAGCTTGGTGGTCGAGCCAAACATAGTGCTTATAGAGCCTATGTTGAACAGTGCAATGATGAAGAAATAAACCGTTTTTATCAACTAAAAAATACACCTTGTATTTTGGGTGGCAAGTCATTTAAAGAGTATGCGCACGGAAAAGCTCAATCATTTGGTGTTGAAATTGATAAAAAAGGGTTGAAGCAACCTGTTGATCTTTTTAAAATTGTCAGTTCGGTTGCAGATAATTATAATTTACTGGTGGAAGATATTTGTGTGGCAAAGCGAGGTAGCGGGGTGAAGAATATACCTCGCTGGATTGCGATGAAATTGTGCCAGGAGGCGGGTGGTGCAAAATTAACAGAAATAGCGGAAGTGTTTAATGTGGGGCATTATTCTACGGTATCTCAGACGATAGGGCGATTGAATTTGTTGATGCAAGAAGATGCTGAAGTTGTGGATGGTTTTAATAGGTTAAGTCAAGATTTGACCCTTTAACTTTTTAACTTCTCTTAATTCATTTACATCAGAATGTGCAAAGTGCTTACGAAATTTTGAAACGGCGGGATCAGGAGCAAGGAATTATGTTAAAATTTTCGATCGTTATTTCTCTTAAATTCGTATAATAAAGGGATAACCTAATTGTATGAATTGTTTTTGCTTACGTCCTACGAGGTAAACAGGCATGCAACCAAACAAGATTGAAGATGTCATCGAAAAACTCCGCACCCTGCCACCGGAACGGATTAAGGAGGTGGCCGATTTCGTGGATTTTTTGAAACAACGCGCCCTGAGAAAAAAAAGACCAGACATAAATTTCTGAATTTTCCGGTGATCAGTGTGGGGTTGTGGCCGGAAGGATTAAGCCTGCGACGAGAGGATATGTATGGTGATGATGGACGCTGAAGCCCTGTTTATTGACACCAACGTCCTGGTCTATGCCAACATTGTTGAATCGCCGTATCA
The DNA here is from genome assembly GCA_964485705.1 of uncultured Thiotrichaceae bacterium. Lineage (GTDB taxonomy): Bacteria > Pseudomonadota > Gammaproteobacteria > SZUA-229 > SZUA-229. The sequence continues at coordinate 129 of CAZALW010000316.1, read as the reverse complement.
TGAACAGGCATTGGCAGCGATTACTATGGCACATCAGACTGGTCGAACGATCTGGATCAGTCGACAGGTCCTGTGCCTCTGGGGTCGCACCTACGCAACCTATTGAACAGCAAGACAATATCCGTTTAA
>CAZALW010000315.1:0-3889 GCA_964485705.1 uncultured Thiotrichaceae bacterium | reverse complement strand
CTTCATTACGGGTACGACGGGCTTTTATACCCTGCCTTATCCACACTTCTTCCTGCGCCAGTTTTTTATCAAAATGCGCGTTAGTGACTTCTTCAGCATGCAGCGCTTCCGCTTTACGATACAGATAGGTATCGTAATTGCCGGGGTAACTGGTCAGGCAACCGCGATCCAGCTCAATAATGCGGGTGGATAGTTTACGCATGAAAGAGCGATCATGAGTAATAAACATTAGCGCGCCTTTATAATTCAGCAACTGTTCTTCGAGCCATAAAATAGCGTTTAGATCAAGATGGTTAGTGGGCTCATCCAGTAGCAGAATATCGGGTTTAATGACCAGTGCTTTAGCCAGCAGGACGCGACGTTTCATGCCACCGGATAGCAAGGTATAATCAGCATCACCATCGAGCTGCATACGACTTAACACTTCTTCAACTTGCTGATTTAGCTGCCAGGCATTATGAATATCCACCTGATCCTGAGCGCGCTGTAATTCTGCAATAGTCTGATCATTATGGTTTTCTGTAAAGTTATGCAATGCATGGTGGTAATCTTGCAAATATTTTGCATTTTCACCCAGCCCCATTGCCACAACATCAAAAATACTGCCGCTTAGATCACCTCGCGGCTCCTGATCCAATACCGCAATTTTGATACTTTGTTTAAACTCAAGATCACCAACTTCGGCTTTAACCTCACCTGAAATCACTTTCAACAAGGTTGATTTTCCAGTGCCATTGCGACCCAACAAACAAAGCCGCTCGCCTGCATCAATCGATAAACTGATATTTTCTAAAATGGCAGGACCGCCAAAACTAACCTGGATATTTCGTAAACGTATTAAAGACATGGGGGGATTTTACCGTATATGGGTATGTATAAATAAAAAGAATGATAGTTACGCCATCCTTTGGTTGGTAAACGCCACATTCATGTGGCACTACTCAGTTAGATAGCCAGGGATAAGACACAAGCCTCAAAAGAATATCGTAACGGTTGGTTGGGGATAATAAAAAAATTCATCGCAACTTTGCTACGCATTGCCAGCAGCAAACAGAGCAACCGGCAAAACATCAAGTATCATAATCCAGCACTGGTGCTAACCAGCGTTCGGTCACGTTCAGCTCATCACCTTTTCGCTTCGCGTAATCCTGCACCTGGTCTTTGCCTATTTTTCCTGTGCCAAAATATTTGGCATCGGGGTGGGAGAAATAAAAGCCGGAAACGGCGGCGGTGGGTAGCATGGCAAAACTTTCGGTAATGCTAATACCGGCATTTTTATCAGGCTCTATTAGCGACCACAGGGTAGTTTTTTCGGTGTGATCCGGGCATGCCGGATAACCTGGTGCGGGGCGTATGCCCTGATAGGACTCTGCGATTAATTCATTATTTGTATGTTTCTCATCGCCAGCATAAGCCCAGAATTCTTTGCGTACCCGCTCATGCATGTGTTCGGCAAAGGCTTCGGCGAGGCGGTCGGCAAGGGCTTTTAGCAAGATGCTATTGTAGTCGTCATGGTCGTCTTCAAAACGTTTTACATGCTCATCAATACCAATACCTGTGGTGACGGCAAAGGCACCGATATAATCCTGTTTTCTAGAATTTTTAGGCGCAATAAAATCAGACAAACACCCATTTGGGCGATCAGATGGTTTTACCATTTGCTGACGCAGGTGATGCAGCACGGTTTTGACTTCCGTGCGTTCATCATTCTGGTAGATTTCAATATCATCACCGGTGCTGTTGGCGGGGAAGAAACCTATCACGGCTCGCGCCTGTAGCCATTTTTCATCGACAATCTGTTTCAGCATTTTCTGTGCATCGTCAAACAATTCGCTGGCCTGTTCGCCAACCACTTCGTCTTGTAGAATTTTAGGGTATTTGCCAGCCAGTTCCCAGGTATGAAAAAACGGTGTCCAGTCGATGTATTGACTTATCTCGTCTAAGCCGTAATCGTCAAAGGATTTGATGCCTAAAAATGTCGGTTTTGGTGGTGTATAATTTTCCCAATCACCTTTATAAGCATTATCCCGCGCCTGTTGCAGGCTGAATGTTTTTCTTTTTGATGTGCGTTTAGCACGCTGTATGCGCATTTCATCGTATTGATCTTTGATGCCTTGCATATAATCCGCTTTACGCTCTTCACTTAATAGCTCACCAGCGACACCGACCGCCCGCGAAGCATCGGCAACATAGATCACGGCATTATCGTATTTTGGATCAATTTTTACGGCGGTATGTATACGTGAGGTGGTAGCACCACCAATCATCAGAGGGATCTTTAATCCCAGGCGCTGCATTTCGGCTGCCATGTGCGCCATTTCATCCAGTGACGGAGTGATTAAACCGGACAGCCCGATAATATCCACCCCGTGTTTTTTGGCTTCGCTCAAAATAGTTTCGGCTGGCACCATTACGCCAATATCAATGACTTCGTAATTATTGCACTGCAACACCACGCCGACAATATTTTTGCCGATGTCATGCACATCGCCTTTTACTGTTGCCATCAAAATTTTGCCGTTGGTTTTTATCTCACCCTCTTTTTCGGCTTCTAAATACGGCATTAAATACGCTACCGCTTTTTTCATAACACGGGCTGATTTTACCACCTGTGGTAAAAACATTTTGCCTTCACCAAACAGGTCGCCGACGGTATTCATGCCATCCATTAACGGGACTTCGATAACATGCAGGGTCAGCTCTGCCTGTAGCCTGGCTTCTTCGGTGTCTTCTTCGATAAAGTCGGTCATGCCTTTTACCAGCGCATGCGCCAGACGCTTATTGACCGGTAACTCGCGCCATGCCAGGTCTTTTTTACTTTCTTTGACACTGCCATCACCCATGTATTGCGGCGCAATGTCCAGCAAGCGGTCGGTGCCCTGGTCATTTTTATTTTGAATGACATCTTCTACCACTTCTCGCAAATCTGCGGCGAGGTCATCATATACTGCAAGCTGACCAGCGTTCACTATGCCCATATCCATACCAGCTTTTATGGCGTGATACAAAAACACCGAGTGAATGGCTTCACGTACTGGATTATTGCCACGAAATGAAAATGAAACATTGGAAACACCGCCAGAAATCATGGCATGGGGCAGGGTTTTTTTGATGGTACGCGTGGCTTCGATAAAATCGACCGCATAGTTATTGTGTTCGTCGATACCCGTAGCCACGGCAAAAATATTCGGGTCGAAAATAATATCTTCCGCTGGAAAACCAACTTTTTCAGTTAGCACTTTGTAGGAACGGGTACAGATTTCAACTTTGCGCTGATAGGTATCCGCCTGCCCGTCTTCATCAAACGCCATGACGATAACCGCTGCGCCGTAACGACGAACCAGTCTGGCGTATTTGATGAAACTTTCTTCTCCTTCTTTAAGTGAAATGGAGTTGACGATGGATTTACCCTGCACACATTGCAGACCGGCTTCGATAATGTCCCATTTTGAGGAGTCGATCATCACCGGTACGCGTGAGATGTCCGGCTCGGAGGCAATTAGATTTAAAAACCTGACCATCGCATCTTTGGACTCCAACATGCCTTCGTCCATATTGATGTCGATGATCTGTGCGCCGTTTTCTACCTGCTCGGCGGCAACACTTAAGGCTTCTTCGTATTTGTCTTCTTTTATCAGCCGTTTGAACATAGCTGAACCGGTCACATTATTGCGTTCGCCGACATTGACGAATAACGAATCCTCAGCAATATTGAAGGGTTCTAATCCTGACAAACGGCACTGCACTGGAATTTGTGGAATGGCTCGTGGTTTTTTATCAGCAACGATGTCTGCAAAAGCACGAATATGATCTGGCGTGGTGCCACAGCAACCGCCCACTATATTGAGAAAACCACTGTCCGCCCATTCACCCATTGCCATCGCCATAT
>CAZALW010000314.1:0-3913 GCA_964485705.1 uncultured Thiotrichaceae bacterium | reverse complement strand
AGAGTGCATAGTGCGTGGCCATGGCCAAACGCCGGTTTTTATCTGGAAAATGCGGAAGCATCCTGTCCAGTCGTTGTGCCCAGAGTGGCAACTCAGCATGTTGAGGCTGGCGATACATTAAACTGCAAAACATGGCGAAAACAACCCGCGCTTCAACCTCCGCGGATGGAAATACCGGGTTCTTCTGTAGAAAAACCTGCATCCATTTTATCCACTGATCCAGCGGCCTGAAATCGTCCCACGCAAAGATGAAGCTGTCTACAATGCCGGCCCAGCTGATAAAAATTCCGCTACTATCCTGTGTTTTTTCAAACCCCGCTAATGCCGCCTCGTAACCCCGCCTTGCCCTATGCGGGTCAATGGGTAAAAACGCGGTTGCTGACCAATACAGAATCCAGGGGGAGTGATGTTCATCAGGCAGCGTATTGATCAGATTTTACAGCAGAACAAATTGCCCCGAAGCCATCATTACCGGAGCCTGCTTTAAAATTAAAGCTTCTATGTCTTCAAATGAGCCGAGACGGTCATAAAGTTCTTCAGCATTTTCAACATACCCGGACTCTGTTAACAGCTTAGCAACACTTTGTTGTGCTTCAGCATGTTTATCGTTTTTAGAATTATTGTTAGCCATGATTCTTTGCCACGGTTATCTTTATCCTCTAAGTTATCATTCAACCGCTAACACAATGTACCCCTGTTTTTTCAATAAACTCATGATAATAATCAATATAACATCTTGTAATTGCCATAAAATGACAACTGCCCCGCCAGCATCGAATGGCATGGACGGACGAACCATAACAATGATGTATTTATTAACAAAGCCTGTTTTGAAAAAATCATTCATCTGGATATTTCTGCTGACTGTTGCAGGTATGCACTCGGCAAATGCAAGCAATGGTATTAACCTTATCGGTTTCGGTGCAGAGTCAATCGGTATGGGCGGTGCGGATTTAGCGGTAGCCCGAGATACAACGGCATTGAACACCAATCCCGCAGGCCTGAGCCAGCTCAGCAAACAACACCTTGATTTATATTTTGCGCTGGCCAATGCGCTGGATATTCGTCACCAGGACGCTTTCGGCAATAACAAAACCATTGATAATGACTGGGCTTATCTCGCCGATATTGGCTATGCCTACCCATTAGGTGACTTTACAGTGGCCATCGGTGCTTTTGCTCAGGGCGGCATTGGCATTGTCTACAAGGATCTGAATACGGCTTTTGACACCACGGATGAGCTGTCAGCCAGGTTCCGCATTGCCCGTATCATACCGGGCATTTCGTGGCAGCTTAATAAGGATTTTTCGGTGGGTATTTCGCTGCTGGTGACCTATGCAGATCTGGAACAAAAGGTTTTCCCCGAAACCTCATTTAACAACACAGGCAACCCGGCGCAATCTTTTTTCGGACAACATCTGGATGGTGCCGACACCATTAATACCGGTTTCAAAATCGGTGTGCTTTATTCATTCAATCCAGCACTTCGACTTGGATTTGCTTACACCAGCAAAACTGAATTAACACTCGATGGCGGCAGTGTACGCCTCAACATGACTGATGCTGGTCTGGGTATCGTGACTTACAACAAGGTGGAAATCGGCGGTATCGATCAGCCGGAGGAAGCGGGGTTTGGTATCGCCTGGGATGTCAATGAGACCTGGCTGGTTTCAGCAGAAATTAACTGGATCAACTGGTCGGATGCCATCAACACATCGTTTCTCAATATCAGCAACCCGGATAACCCGTTGGCACCACCCGTATTATCGCAAACGGCCGTCATCAACTGGCACGACCAATATGTATTTGCACTGGGCACCGCTTATGAAACAGGGCATAACAGTGTGTATCGCGCCGGTATCAATATTGCAAATAACCCGATTCCCAATGAATCCATAAGCCCGCTTTTGGCTCCCATTGCACGCTACCATGTGACGGGTGGCTATGGAACAGTACTATCCGATAAATGGCGTTTTGATGCAGCACTTGAATATCAGATTAAATCATCAGAAACCTATACCAATCCGCAATTACCTTTTGGTCCCGACACCCGCACCACGGTTGAAGTGATCATGCTGCACGCCATGTTTAGCCGCGAGTGGTAGTACAAATCGTCTCGTCGCTAAATCAAAATTTTGGTGGCAATAAATCGGGCTCAGGTGTCGGCATCGATTTGTTGACCGGCTGTATTTTTCTCAGAACCCCCGCTCATCAAATTGCCCCCCCCCCTGTTCAACTGCTCGAGCAACCACACCAAAATACCGCCAATAGCGCCTAATAAATGCGCTTCCGCTAATACCCGCCCGCCATGCCTTCGGAGCCGGGCAATGGTCCAGAAAAAAAGTTCCCATAGAAATTTTCCGATTAATACTGTCACCAGCACATAACCACTGGTGGGATAAAAACGAACTTCAAATGGATGGTTTCATCTCTGGCATCCACATTTCCCAGATGTCAGCTATGTGGTGGATTGAACGGTCGAGCCAGCAGCATCGGATGTCGGCTTAAAAGAATGAACTGACGTTGATAAAATTAAGTGCATCCACCCTATCAATCATTAAGCAGAAAATCGATGTGTTTGGTATGAGTAAAACCTTCGATTGCCTGTGTATACCCTTCACTGGTATACATCATCTGTGCTGGTTCCATTAATTCAAGCATCTCAGCTTCAGATGGCTCGGGTAATTTCTCTAGTACTGGAACGTATGCCATTTCCATCAATAACCCTGCCGGATCATTGCTGCCCGGAAGTCTTGCGATGACACCACCAGCAGGCGTGATTGTATTCTCATCAATATTGGCCCATTTTAATGCCAGAGAATTTAAAATCGCACCATGCATAGAAACATGAATAATCAAAACCTTGTGATTCGGGAACGCGGCATCAAGATCTTTTTTTGTTATATGGCGTTTTTCATCGATTAGGTCCTGGTCATAACCCCAGCCAACCAACCACTCACCCTCAGCAATATTATTTTCCTGCTGGTACGACTTTAGCTTATCGATTATCTGAGGAATGTTTGTGGCAGTGCCAACCGGTGGCGCTGCGACATTAACCTGCTGCACCATAAGAATGGCTGACATGAAATGACCATGTGGGTCTAAAAAGCCCGGCAACATGGTTCTGCCTTTTAAATCGACCTGCTTAGCTGTCTGGTATTTTTCTAGTGCGCCGGTTTTAGTACCAACGTAGACTATTTTACCGTCACTCTGCACAACCGCTTCGACGTATACAGGGTGGTCACCATCCATAGTGATGATGTCGCCGCCATAATAAACTGCCTGTTGTGATTCTGTGCCAACACCCTTATTACTATATTGAACGTTTAAATCACCTGAATCGCTACAAGCAAAAAGTGCTGCAGTAACAACACGCCCTGAGGTGGACAGCAAGTAAAAAGTCAGCTTTCTGCAGCAAATTTTAAAAGAGGTGAACCTCGTTTTTTCAGTGCTTTGAGATAGGTCGATTCATCATACGGTGTATTTGTTTTCCAGCACCTAAAAGCAATTCTTATCCATTTAAAAGCCAATGATCTAATCACCGTATTATGGGGTTTGCCTTTACTGATTTGTTGTTCGTAATACGCTTTTGCCCAAAACGAATAACGTATCGACAGGCCTGCCCATTCAACAAAGGTTTGCCTTAGAAAAGTCGGGCAACTATATCGCCAATGAGTCCACTTCTTTTTACCGCTTTGCTCTATCACGGGTGCGACACCAGCGTACTTCTGCAAATCTGCAGCGGTACTATAGCGTTCCCTGTTGGAACCAAAGGCGACAAAAATACGCGGTGCTAACTGAACACCTGCGCCTGGAAAACTATCAAAGATAAAGCGATCATCCTGGTCTTTGTAATATTTTTTTATTTCCATGTCGAATCGCTCAATGGCTTCAATGAGCAGCTTGAGCTGAG
>CAZALW010000313.1:0-3921 GCA_964485705.1 uncultured Thiotrichaceae bacterium | reverse complement strand
CCGGAAAGAGGTGATGTTGTTGTTTTTCGTTACCCGCGTGATCCTCATCTGGATTATATAAAACGTGTTGTCGGTTTACCGGGAGATCACATAGCGTATTACAATAAAGTTTTGTATGTTAATAGTAAGCCAGTAGAAAGAGATTTTGTTGGCCAATATAAAGGTCCTGGCCAGGCATCTGCAACTGAATATATAGAAAAATTACCAGCTGCTGAACATAGCGCTGATCATGCAATATTGCTCATGTCGGCAAGACCTAATAATCTGCAGGGCGAATATATAGTACCGGAAGATATGTATTTTGTAATGGGTGATAATCGTGACAATAGCAACGATAGCCGTGTCTGGGGGCCTGTGCCGCGAGAAAACATATTAGGTAAGGCATTTATGATCTGGATGCACTTCAGTGATGATTGGCATCTTAATCGTATAGGTGACACGATTAAATAACAGTTAAGTCGTAAGTCATAAGTCATAAGTCATAAGTTGTAAGACTAAAGACTAAACAAGTAACGTCTTCTATGAGGAAACCCATGAGTATTCATAAGCAAAGAGGCCTGACCATGATTAGCTGGGTTGTGGTTATTGTATTTTTATTGTTTCAGGCAGTGATTGCGATGAATGTGATCCCCGTTTATATAACCGATGCAACAGTTAAAAAAATTATGGCTGAGTTACCTGATGATGTTAATACCAGAGGCACATCAACTAAAGGTCTAAAGGGGTTAGTCAGCAAGCGTTTAAGTATGAACAGTGTTTATACGATTAAACCAGAGCACATTAAAGTTAAAAAAGGTCGAGATGAAAATATTATTACTATTGAATACGAACCACGCGGTAAACTCATTGGTAATCTTGAATACATTATTAATTTCAAACATGAAGCTAGAATAAAAACACGTTAAGCTTGTGATGCTCGCTTTAATCCTCGTTATCCGTTTGTTAAAACAAGACCTAGAGTAATTACTATGGCACAGTCTAATGCCATTGAAGCTTTATTAAAAAAGCTAAAATATTCATTTAATGATATTGCCATGCTTAATGAAGCATTAACGCATCGAAGTTATGCATCTAAAAATAATGAACGCCTTGAATTTTTAGGTGATGGCATATTAAATTTTGTCATCGCAGATGAATTATTCAAGCTGTATCCTGATGTTCAGGAAGGTGACCTGAGTCGCCTGCGTGCCAATCTTGTTAATAAGGAGTCACTGGCTGAGATTGCAAAAAAACTAAATTTGGGGGAAGTGATTAAGTTAGGTTCGGGTGAGCTTAAAAGTGGTGGCTATCAAAGACCCTCTATTCTAGCTGATGCTGTTGAAAGTATTTTTGGTGCAGTTTATTGTGATGGTGATTTTGCTGCGGTACGTGACCTTATCGTTCGTTTATACACTGAAAGATTGGCATCACCAACTGACCTGCAAAGTCTTAAAGATGCTAAAACAAGGTTACAGGAATTAGTGCAATCGCGCCGTTTTGCTTTGCCTGATTATCAGATCACTCATGTTACAGGACATGCACACCGCCAAATTTTTCATGTTAAATGCAGTATCAAGCAGATGTCTATAGACGTTAACGCTGAAGGCAGGAGCCGCCGGAAAGGAGAGCAGCTTGCTGCTGATAAAGCTATTGTCAGGGTTGAAGAATACTTTGGAAATAAAAGACATGGTGGATAAATTAACGACAAATCAGATTTATCGCTGTGGATATACCGCGATTATTGGACGGCCTAATGTAGGTAAGTCGACCTTGCTTAATCATATTTTGGGTATAAAGTTAAGTATTACTTCGCGTAAGCCACAGACTACGCGCCATCAGATCATAGGTGTTAAAACCACAGATAATACACAGATCATTTATGTTGATACGCCGGGCATTCATCAACGCCGTGGTAGTGCCATCAACAAATACATGAACCGTGCTGCTACCTCAGTATTAAATGATGTCGATGTTATTCTTTTTGTGGTGCAGGTTAAAAAATGGACAGAAGAAGATCAGGCTATAGTGGAAAAGCTGAAACTGGTTAGCTGCCCGGTGATACTGGTAGTCAATAAAATGGATATTCTGGAGGATAAGAAGCAATTATTGCCATTGCTGAAAGACTTATCAGAAAAATACGAGTTTACAGAGGTCATCCCTGTTTCGGCATTAAATGGCATCAATATCGAATTGTTGGAACAAAAAATAGCCCCTTTATTGCCAGAAAATGACCCTGTTTATCCGCATGACCAGGTTACAGACCGAAGCATGCGTTTTTTGGCTGCAGAAATTATACGTGAAAAGCTCATTCGTGAATTAGGTCAGGAACTGCCTTATACTTCAACAGTAAATATAGACAAGTATGATGACGACGAAAAAATTGTTCATATTCATGCCACAATTTTTGTCGAAAGCGCAGGTCAAAAAGCCATTATTATTGGTAAAAAAGGCGCAAGGTTAAAAAGCATAGGTACTAAAGCACGTGAAGACATCAGTAAAATGATTGACACAAAAGTGTATTTAAATCTGTGGGTAAAAGTGCGCGAAGGGTGGTCGAATGATGAACAGGCATTGCGTGGACTAGGGTATAGCGAATAACGCTATACAGTGAAAAATGAAAAATGAAAAATTTTAAAAACTTATGTTTTTGTAGCAGCGTGCAATCAATATTAGCTTATATTTTTCATTTTTCATTTTTCACTATTCATTGCTCAAAATGAGCATTGTCAACACCCAAATTGCCTATATCTTGCATCAGCGTGCTTATCGTGAAACCAGTAGTATTCTTGATGTTTTAACAAAGGATTACGGACGTGTCTCACTCATGGCGAGAGGCTGCCGGGGCAAGCGTTCTAAAATAGCCGGTAATTTGATGCTATTTACTCCCTTACTTGTCAGCTGGCAGGGAAGGGGCGATTTACCTTATTTAAAAAGTATTGATCGAGCCGATCTCAAAGCACCCGTTCTTAAAAACAAATGTTTGCTCTGCGCAATGTACATTAATGAATTGCTGATGTATTTTTTACATAAACACGATGTGCATGAAATAATTTTTGAACAATACCACCATTGCTTATACGAGCTGGAGAATAATAACAATCTTGAGATAACACTACGCAAATTTGAACTAAAGTTACTTGAACTGTTGGGTTTTGGTGTGAATTTACATAGTGAAGCGGATACCGGTGAGTTGATTTTAGCCGATGAAATGTACCATTATTATTTGGAGCATGGGCTGGTGAAATGCTGCGATAACAGCGCTGTTAGCGTGCCTCAAATATCAGGTAACTGCCTGCTTGCATTATCGAATGAGCAATTTCAAATAATAGTTGAAAGCAAACACTATTTAGCTGAACTCAAGCGACTCATGCGATTTGTAATCAACCACCACCTTGGCAACAAAAAACTGAGAAGTCGAGAATTATTCAAGCCGCCAGGGTAGCGGAAAATGTTTTTTTAATAATCCGCATAAATTGTAGTCGCTCTAACTTGAACTGACAAAGCGTGTCAGATTAACTTTTTGTACGAAGGGTTGAGTTCGGTCATTAGCGGGTGTTAAAAATTCAAAGAATTAGTCCGCGAAACACGCAAAAGACGCGAAGCATCGTTCTTGCGCTCCATGCGCCCACGATATTAGTGCATCCATGCACGTCAAAGCGCAAAAAATATTTTATTTTTTCAGGTTACTCGTTTCTACGCTCTGCGTGGGAACGAGTAACCTAATCTATTTATTGCTTTTACTTTTTTCGCGTCTTTTGCGTGTTTCGCGGACTAATTTTTTTAAAGTTCTTGATTGTCGTGTCGAAATCGGTCATTTCCGTCCTTTGGTTCGTAAACGCCACATCCATGTGCCACTGCTCATTCTGACACTGCTTGTCAGATAAAATCCAAACTTATACGCATAAATAACGCGGATTATTGCACTTCGACAATTTCCTTCTA
>CAZALW010000312.1:1996-3965 GCA_964485705.1 uncultured Thiotrichaceae bacterium | reverse complement strand
GTAAAAGCCGGTCAACTTTATTCTTATTATTTTGTAGCACTTCCAGAGTGTGCTTGTTTTTATCAAAAAATTTCCTGATTAGCCATAATATTCAGCCCAACTTAAAGACCTTGGTTCGTAAAATCATTTTTATTACTGTCATCTCGACCAGAGGGAGCGATCTTGAGCTACCGTGGTACAAGATCTCTCCCTCTGGTCGAGATGACAGTAGCAAGTTAAGCTGTTATTTTGCAATGAAAATATAAACATAGCAGGCTTTCATGGCTAATCAGGTAAAATTTTATTCATTTATCAACCATCATTTAGGTAGCAGTATATGAAAACTGGTACCCTTTTCACTACTTCTACAGCTAATTGACCCATGCAGCTCACTGACCAAATTTTTAACAATGTTTAATCCCAGTCCAGCGTGCCCCTCCCCCTTGGTGCTTTCTACCGGGGAAAACAACTGAGGCAGGATGTTTGTACTTATACCCGGGCCGTCGTCGGCGACGATAAGCTCGATGTGTTCTTTGCCGTCAACATTGACATAATCTTGAGTGTAGACCATAAGTTTACCCTTTGCAGGAAGCGCCTCAACAGCATTTTTAATTAAATTAGTGTAAATCTGTTTGATGGCATTGGCGTTGCTTTGCAAGACGGTAATTCGCTCATCAAGATCGAGTGAAATCCTGATTTTTTTATCGGCGAAGAGCGAGGTCTGGAAAATATTGCTAAGGTCAGTGATGATGGCGTTAATGTCTATCGCCGAGGTTTCGCTGGTTGGCACTTCAGTTTCGCTAAGGCTATTCAGAATCTGGCTAATACGCTCAATTTCGGCTTTGATGGTCCGCACATCTTCCTGCGCGGGTTTGTCCTTTTCAAGCTTATAGCTGAGAATACCAAGATAGTTGTTCATTATGCTCAGTGGATTTCGTGCTTCATGTAACACCTCACGGATTTTGTGCTCTAACTGAGTCGTCTTATCATAAAACCCGGCAGCTGATTTACCGCTTAACTTGCTGGCGCTAATGGTGTGAGCTATTTCATTAACGAATCGCATTAACAATGGCAGCTGCTTCCATAGCGTTTCATATTGTATTTTATCAACACCCAGTATTAGTGTGCCAATAGCTGCATTATTCATCATCATCGGCAGGCAGATGATGCCTGCCTGACCGGTTAGCCCAATTAACTGCCGGTCGATAATGGAGAGTTTATTGGCATCACTGTCAAGCGGAGCCTCATCAAATGAATGCTCGGCCTGTTTGTTTAACAGAGCATCGGTCACCAGGCTGCGACCGGCAGTTAATGGAATGGATATGTCAGCAAGTTGTGGTGGTTGCTCATCTGAGGCAATGGCATTAACACGGTCATCTGCAGCATCATATAAAAATAGAATACATTGGCTAACGCCAAAAAGAATACCGACATGCTGGGAAAGTATATGTAATAAGGCTTTACTGCTTTTGTTTTGAGCGCCGCTGCGTGACAAATGCTGGTGAATACCATCGAGCAAAGCTATGTTTCTAACCTGCTCAGCGAGCTGAATCTGTTTAAACTCATCACTGGCAGCTTGCTGTTTAGCCGTTTCACCATCCATGCCATCGACGGCAAGAATAATCTCCAGCGAACCAGCAGCCGCTTTGACCTGTTCCTGTGATTTTTCCAGTAACTCAAGTATTAGCGGTTTATTTAAAGTCAGTAGTTGTTCTGCGCTATCAAATACCTGCTGGTCTTCTTCCTTAAAGTAACTACAGGTCAGCATATTGGCCAGATTGATAATTTTTACCAGTGGGTGCGCATCAAGAATATGCTCAACCTTTTCATGATGGTATAAAACAGCGTCACAAATAAAATTGTTTGCACCATGTTTTTTCAATAATTCAGCACCTACCTGCCGATGCGTGGTTTCAAATTCATCCAGCTCCAGCGTGTGAAAATTTTCATCTTCACTTAACTGTGCGAAAGTGGCAGTATATTTATCGGG
>CAZALW010000312.1:0-1896 GCA_964485705.1 uncultured Thiotrichaceae bacterium | reverse complement strand
ATTGTTGCTGCTTTTAAGGCGTTGTTGGCGATAGCAAAGGGAATAAACACGTGTGTATAAACCAGAATCCTGACGCAGCGTGGCGGCCAGGTCGCTGAAAGACAAACTCTCATCATGGCAAATATGGAGCAATTGAAGTAAAACATGCGGCAAACTTGGTAGCTTGTCCACATCTACTTTTTGCAAAATCTGTCTGGCTTTCTGGTTCATTATTATAACTGCTTATAACATTTAATAGCTTCAATTCAGGCTATACATGCAAAAGCAGACTTGCCAAAAATTTGGCATTCTATCTTTAATACTCAATTAGTAGCTAAAAATAATCAAGAATGTAGTACACGTATCCTGGCTATTGGTTATGCAACAATCATGCACAAAATATTTTACCCTTTGTTTTCAATGCTTTATGCAAGATCAGTCATTCATAAGTATTAAATATGTAAAGAATACCAACAGAAATGAACTCTACTTCTTATGCTCAGAAATCAAGTAAAAAACAACTTATTCACTATATTCAATATCTTAGGGGGTTTCACCATGAGCGATAACCCATAAGTGTAAAGAATACCAACACGCAAACACCTTTGCCTCGACCTCTATTTTTGCCGGACCTCGTTAATAGTGTAAAAAATATCAACAAAATACGCCCTCACTTTTCTGCCAAGGAGTCAAATAAACCCGCATACCTCGCATATCCCGCACGTTATGACGACTCTCCATGCACAATAATATTTAATCGTAAAGAATACCGACAAACAAGCGCCTTTATCTTATTCTCTGTCTTTTATTGGACTTCATCAGCTTACAGAAAAGATAGCTGGCAGTCGCTGCAAGCGAAGGAATAACCCGGAACCCTGGTCACTGATCTGAATATTTGTTTACCAGATAGACGAAGGTTTGCTCTTTACTACTGACGCACTCATCTTCAGCAATAAACCTGCCTCGCACCTATTACTTTATCCTGTTGCAAATCACATGGTGCCCACGCACTACGATATCTTGCGGACAAAGTTATAACTTTATCACGTCTGGATCCGGGTTTTCACAAGTCAGCCAGGCAAAACCATCTTCGAGATTATTAAAAAGCTCAACTTCAAAGCCGTTTATTTTTGCCAATGTCTGATGCAATTTTGCAAGACGTATAACTTCAGGGTGCTTTAACACAAGGGCAGTACGAAATTGACCAACGGTCACGCCCAGGCCTGTATTGATTTCTACAATATTCTGGATATCATCATCGGTAACCATCACCGACTCAACATCATCGTCATAGTATAACTGGCAGAAACCTTCCTTAACTTCACCAACATTTCTGCTATCAATTTGCCAGAAAATGCCATTGATAAAACTTTGAGGCTCTATAACACCACTCATTTTTCCTACGATCAAACGACCATTATTATAAACCTTGCTAACAAACATAATTAACCCTGATATTTCATCACCTGGTAGCTGCTGGAGATACAATGGATTGTACACATGACCTATTGTACTTATTTTAATAAACAATAACCGCAGGTTTATATTGTTCAAAAGCTGGCATCGTCATACCCACACTGGCATTGATATAAGTTGGATCGGTTACTATATATATTTTGCCATTATAACTAACACTATCGCCTGCAACATGTTCTGTAAAGCGTACCGCTGTCGCCACATGCCCGGGATATTCTAATCCCACCACATCCAGATTTAACAAACTTTTAACTAGCCAGGAAAAAAGCACTGCACGATCTTCACAGTCGGAATATGGATAAAATAATGTTTCTTCAGGAAATAAATAATTCTCTTTTCCAAATTGCTGATCATCGGTTTCATACTTCAAAGATATTTGCACAAAGCGAAGTAAAAAGTTTACCGCCTGCTGCTCAGACATGCCTTGCATATATGCTGCCA
>CAZALW010000311.1:0-3967 GCA_964485705.1 uncultured Thiotrichaceae bacterium | reverse complement strand
TTAGTTCAGGCGCACCTGCAGCGGCAACTTTGCGCAGGCGTTTGTGATGGTAGTCATGAAAACGGATAGAGCTATCACCCTGGATAATTTGAAAACGATCAAAAATACCGCCACGTACATACCCCGAACCTTTAAAAGAAAAACGACCATCACCAGCCAGCAGAATAGCCACTTCGCCAGGTTTAAGTTTTTTCATTAAATTTTTATATTCATGTTTGCCCAGCAGGCTGCGGCCGATACTGGGAATTGATACCACGGCGGCGTAAAGTTCAGTGAAAACCTCATCCGCTGCACCTTCCTCAGGGTAAAAACCAGCACGAAAATCAGGCATCTGGTCATAGGCTTCATTTATCTGTCTTAGTGTTAGCTTCAGGCGGCGTACTGAACCTTCTTTGATGAGTGTGTCCCAGTCTTCAATATTGCTGATTTCAGGATTAACGCTGGCAATGGGGCCGGTTTCTTTTTGTACAGGCTTAAGCCCGGCAAGACCATAGTGACGTGCAACCTTAATCGCACTGCGTAAGATATTGTCATCCATTACCATCACGGTAACAGTGGCACCGGTGACGATATCAATCTTATGATCCAGTTCGCCTGCCACCAGTTTGCCCACATCCATGCCTTCATACTCAACCAGCATGGCAGTAATGCGTTTTTCAGGAATACCAATCAGTACGATGGGCTCGCTGTGTTCAACCAGTAAAACTTTCTGGATAATGCCGTTGCTATCCATGGCGACCAACTGGTGCATTGGTTTGCCTGAATAACCGGTGGTATTGACATAATCAGAGGTCAGGAAAACGTAACCGATTTGTTCGTCCTGTTTGAAAACAGGTGCGACCAGTGGATCACCAATGGGGCTAGCAATTTTGTCTGCACCCGGAAAAATATCCTGTACATTAATAGTATCTAAAAAACGGGGTAATTCAGAGCCAGCGTGTGCGATGTTGATGGATAGCCATTGAAAAAATAATAGCGTTAATAACAGTCGAACAGTTCTACTATAATTCATATCTTATTGGTCCCGCTGTATTCGTATAAATTTGTGTAATATACACTGATTATTTTGATAAAGTGTGTGCTAGGCGTATTTTGAATGTTATGGACTTTATTTCACTTGATGAGAGTCAAGTTAAAATTAAGGAAATACTTAAATAATAGGCATTCGTTAAGAAAGTACAAATCAAATTTAACATATATCAATTATTAGTCGAGAAAACGGTGAATGAACTATCAATCAATGTAAAAAACCCCAGTGATCTGATGTCTATCGCATTGCAGGCAGAACGTGAAGCGATTCGACGTTATTCTCTGCTAGCAGCAAAAATGCGTGAAGGTAATAACCAGTCTGCTGCTGAATTATTTGAGCGCATGGTGGTTGAAGAAACCGAGCATGAGTCATTGTTGTTATCGTGGATGACGCATGAAGGCATTAAAGAGAATCCTGAGATCCCAGTTATCAGTTGGCAGGATCCTAATATATCGACAACCTATAATGAAGAAGCGCGTGATCCTTATCAGAGTTCACCCTATCGGGCATTAGCATTTGCGGTACACAACGAGGAAATTGCATTTCGCTTTTATACGCATGTGGCGGCAAACTCAGAGAATAAGAAAGTACGTGAATATGCAGAGGTGCTGGCGCGAGAGGAACTCGGTCATGCCGCATTGCTGCGAGCCGAACGCCGACGTGCTTATCATGCTGAACGTAAAGCCAATAAGGTTGAGCCCAGGCTAAATCCTAAATCGATTCATATTGAAGCAGATCTGTTAGCGGTGGCCATTCATATTGACCATTTTCTGCTGGATGAGATGGCGAAAATTGTTGAACATTCGCCTGAAGTAAAAACACTTGTCAGTGAGGTCAAGTTACAAATCAATGCCAATGAAAATGCGCTACGTGAAAAAGCCACAAACAAAAAACAATTGCTGAGTAAAGATTTGGCCAGAAATCTTGCTCAAATTAAATCATACAGTGATGGCATGGTAGAAAGTGCTAATACTCAGAAACTGATAATACAACAACTGTGTGCCTGTTGTGATCGCAGTTTTGCTTTTTACGATGCTGTGGTTGCAAGCACGGCTGATGAAGCGGTGATGCTTGCTGCGCAAAAACTCAGTTCGTTAGCGCTTGACCGAATTGGAGTTTTGAAACAGGCGGTGGGTAAAGAGTGTGGTTGTGTTGATTAAGGCATTTGGAGAGAGGGCTGATTTCACTGTCTCATCTTTTAGAATAAATTAGAGTTACAATTATTGTACAAAAATTCTGGTGTTTTATAACTGAGCCATACAATAATTAGGCTAATTAAATTAACAAGTACTATAAGGTATGATAAATGAAGGCAAAAGCAGCAGTTGCATGGCAGGCTAACAAGCCACTTTCAATTGAAGAAATAGAAGTCATGGGGCCCAGGGAGGGCGAAGTCTTATTAAAAACAATTGCTTCAGGTGTTTGTCATACTGATGCCTTTACCTTGTCTGGTGATGATCCGGAAGCTTCGTTTCCCTGTGTTTTAGGACATGAGGGCGGTTGTGAAGTGGTTGAGTTAGGTGCTGGTGTTAAAACTTTACGTGTCGGCGATCATGTTATTCCTCTCTATATCCCGGAATGTGGTGAATGTGAGTATTGCCAGTCCAGTAAAACCAATCTGTGTCAATCCATTGCTGGAACCGTCTGGACGGGTTATATGCCTGACGGAACCCGTCGTTTTTCAAAAAATGGCAAGGACATTTTTCACTATATGGGTTGTTCAACATTTTCTGAATATACCGTGGTGCCAGAAATTGCGTTGGCAAAAATCAATAAAGCCGCACCGCTAGACAAGGTTTGTCTACTAGGTTGTGGTGTCACAACGGGTATTGGTGCAGTACTCAATACCGCTAAAGTAGAGCCAGGTTCAACGGTAGCAGTATTTGGTTTGGGGGGCATTGGTTTGTCATGCATCCAGGGTGCAGTGATGGCGAATGCAGAACGCATCATAGCGATTGATATTAATCCCGATAAATTTGAATTTGCCAAACAGTTAGGCGCAACCGACTTTGTTAACCCGAATGATATCAACGGTTCTTTTGTTGAATACATGCAGGACACGTTTAATGGTGGTCCGGATTATTCTTTTGAATGTATCGGTAATACCCATGTGATGCGTGATGCACTGGAATGCACACACATGGGCTGGGGTGTTTCTACCGTTATTGGTGTTGCCGGTTCTGGGCAAACCATTGAAACCCGTCCATTTAATCTGGTGGTTGGGCGTACCTGGAAAGGCACGGCATTTGGTGGCGTAAAAGGCAGAACGGAATTACCGGGTTATGTCGATAGATACATGAACGGTCAAATTGAATTAGATTCTATGGTTACCCACACCATGCCACTGGAAGACATCAATACCGCATTTGATCTGATGCACAGCGGTGAAAGTATTCGTTCCGTAATACTCTTTTAAGATCATGAAACAAATAGAATCTATAAAAGAATCGGGTGGTTATCTTAATCGCTATCAACACGATTCAAGTAGCTGCAATTGCAGCATGACCTTTTCAGTTTTTTTACCACCGCAGGTGCAGCATAAAAAAGTTCCTGCGTTATATTGGTTATCCGGTTTGACCTGTACAGATGATAATGTGCGCACCAAGGCGGGCATGCAGCGTTATGCTGCTGAACAGGGTATTGCGCTGATTTTTCCTGATACCAGTCCACGTGGTGCCGGTGTTGCCGATGAAACTGAGCAATATGATCTGGGGCAAGGTGCCGGTTTTTATGTCAATGCGACACAACCCCCCTGGTTAGAACATTATCAAATGTATGATTATGTGACACAGGAGTTGCCTGCATTAATCGAATCGCACTTACCCGTGCTTGCCAATGTTAAATCCATCTCCGGACATTCCATGGGCGGACATGGTGCATTGATCTGCGCATTAAAAAATCCTGACAATTATCGTTCGGTTTCAGCCTTTTCCCCTA
>CAZALW010000310.1:0-4013 GCA_964485705.1 uncultured Thiotrichaceae bacterium | reverse complement strand
TCAATATGCCGTTGACACTGCTGTTGCCCCATTCATCCAGTTGTGGCCGCCAGCACTGTTGATGTTTGTCCCAATGATGCAAGCAGCCAGCCGCCTGGGACAGGTGAATGCAGGGCGTTACTCCGAAATGTGTTAACAACAGGTCGGTGTTAATCGTCTGTTGCCGACCTTTGTGCATAAAGCGGATTGATTCTAGCTGTTGTTTGCCAATGGCCTGTAACTGACTGACATTATGCAGCGTGTTAATACCGGCCTGCTTAAGCTCCTTTTTGTACAACATTCCCTTGAGCAGGTAATGCTTCGCCAGTAAAGCGCGTGGCAGATGCGGTAAGGCGCGCAGGTGGTTACGCATTGGGGTGAGGTCAAGTATCGCTTTTATCTTTACCCCGGCGTGTAAATACTGCCAGGCAAGCAATAGCAGTAAGGGGCCGGAACCGGCCAGCACAACACCATCGGCAGGTACAATACCATGCGCCTTAAACAGAATTTGCCCAGCACCTGCAGTCATCACGCCGGGCAGCGTCCAGCCGGGGAAGGGCAAAGCTCGCTCCATGGCACCACTTGCCAGCAGCACCTGATCCGCGCTGATGATGTTTGCTGATTTGCCCGATAATAAACCGATTCCTCGATGTCGGTTTAATGACCAGACCTGTGTATCGGGAAAATAATCAACATTGGCATGCCTCAGCGCAGAAACCAGTTTGCTACCACGCTGGTATTCTTCTCCCAGCAGTTTTGCGCGATCGGGGGGAATCGACTCCATAGCACGGTAAATCTGACCACCTGGTGTGCTCTGCTCGTCTAATAAGGCAACATCAACACCGTGCTGCGCCGCGAGTACCGCCGCAGACAGGCCGGCAGGGCCGGCACCAATAATCACCAGTGAGTAATGCTGTTTCATCTACTGTTAGTGTTGTCAGTACTCATTTTTGAGTGCGAGAGCTATGCTCTGGTAATGTTCCTGCGCCATGCTGAGTTTCAATACGCATGCCTTCGTTCACGTACTCTTTGCAGGTGCGTTGGTTTGCCTGACCATTGATTATCATCAGACATTCATAACATACACCCATTAAACAGAATGGGGCGCGAGGCGTGTTGGAAATTGGCGTGGTGCGTGTCTGTTTAATCCCGCTAGCCAGTACTGCAGCCGCCACTGTTTCGCCACTGGGTACGCTAAAAGGTATGTCGTCAATGAAAATCAATACCTGCTTTTCCGGGTTTTTATCAAGACGCTTGAACATGGTTTAAGACCTGAATAAGATGGGCGAGTACTTATGCAGTAACGCCTCAATAAGTCCGTGCAGTAATGATTTTGAGACTGTCGGTAGCATGGATGCTACCGTCAAGCCTACAGGGACGTATTTACGGTGTGTCTCAAAATCATTACTGCACGGACTTATTGAGGCGTTACCTTATGCAACGATGAATAGTTGATTTTATAATCTCACCTGTTGCATTATATCCTCATGCTCAAAGATCATACTTTGTTGCAGGTCAAGCGTCTGTCCGCTACCTGCATTGATGGCTCGCTGATACATGGCAAGACCGATGGCAACATCAATGTAGGCCAGACCAACAGCATTGAAATAAATGCGCTCATTTTCAGACTCGCGACCGGGTTTGTGGCCTGAGACCAGTTCATGCAGATCCGCATGAATGTCAGCGCCGGAGAGCAGTCCTTCAGCATACATGCGACTCAATGTCTGGGTACGATGGGTAACCGTATCCCAGTCATCGCAAACGATTTTGTCACATTTTAACGCCACCTCGTATTCATCTTCCCAGCCACCAATGTGACTGTAAAAAGCGCCCGGTTTCATCCAGCTTGCTTTAAGCAGTGGTGCCTGCACACTGGTTGCCGTAACCAGGATATCTGCCTCTTCCATGGCAGCACGACCATGTGTATTGGCAGCAACAAAAGACATATCAGGAAACAGGGGAGACAACTCTTTAATAAACTGCTGCTCCTCTGCCGTTGTTTTCGCCGCTATCCGGCATTCTTTCAGGCTGGGTCTTACCGCCTTCATTGATAGCAAATGCATTTTCGCCTGTTCACCAGCACCGATAAAACCAATCACTTCACTGTCCTTGCGTGACAGATGTTTTGCCGCCACGCCACCCATGGCGGCAACTCGCATATTAGAAGCCAGCGTGCCTTCCATTACCGCAACAGGAAAGCCTTTTTCAATTTCTGAAAGCACAAAGATAGCAGACAGGTTTTGTGCATCGTACAGCGTTGGGTTTCTCGGAAATACCGAGACCCATTTTACCCCGCAT
Source organism: uncultured Thiotrichaceae bacterium (assembly GCA_964485705.1). Lineage (GTDB taxonomy): Bacteria > Pseudomonadota > Gammaproteobacteria > SZUA-229 > SZUA-229. The sequence continues at coordinate 1,736 of CAZALW010000310.1, read as the reverse complement.
ATTTTTTCATCCAGCAAGGTTGCAGGCAGGCAGTTAATACGATCCTGTGAGGACTGATCAAAGATTTGCACGACTTTTTCCGGGAACAGTATCCGGTGTTGTTCAAAAGCCAGCATGGTTTTTTCCGCCACTTCCATCGCCATGCGTACATCGAAGCAACCCGCTGCTAGCAGATCTTCCTGTGATAAATAGGTGAAAGTAATCTTATGGTCGGGCATGTCGGGCTCTCCATCGTATAACAAATTGATAAACGAAATTGCTGCAAACCTGGTGAGACCAGTCGTGTTTTAATTGTACCTGATTAGCCATGAAAGCCAGCTATGTTTGTATTTTCATTGTAAAACAACAGCTTAACTTGCTACTGTGTAGCTTCTCAATAACCCGTGGCAAGTCAAACTGAACCTTACTATGCTGGCTTTGCGGGACTAAAGTCCCACTTCCAAAAGCACCTTAACCGGAAGTGGGACTTTAGTCCCGCCTTTGTGCCACGGGTTATTGAGAAGCTACGCTACTGTCATCTCGACAGAGGGAGAGATCTTAAGCTACCGTGGTATAAGATCTCTTTTATCGGGAGAGATGACAGTAATAAAAATGATTTTATGAACCAAGGTCTTTAAGTTAGGCTGAATGTTATGGCTAATCAGGTAATTTTTTAAAACATGAGGTTCAACAACATCATACATTTAATCTTTTTGTAGTTTTTGATACATATCAGATAGTAAGCCACAAATATTATTGTGAGTAGAACAGGGCTGTTTATCATCTTGAAAAAACTTTGAATCATAGCGAAAGCAATAAAGCTGCCTGCCGCTACGCTGCATTGAATTGTTTTAGGATATTTAGTGACTATGAATTAAAAGCCTGGGGGCCAGAGGGGGGTGGTGGACGGTTAAACGTTGTTGCAACTCACTCCGGTACCTCCTAAACCACAATAACCATTCGGATTTTTTGCCAGATATTGCTGGTGGTAATCTTCAGCATAGTAAAATTCTGTGGCATCTAAAATTTCAGTGCTGATGTTATCGTACCCTGCTTTTGTCAGCGCCTGCTGGAATAAATCACCAGAAGCTTTGGCTGCTATCTGTTGTTCTTTGCTGTAGACATAAATGCCAGAGCGATATTGTGTACCACGGTCATTGCCCTGTCGCATGCCCTGTGTTGGGTCATGTGACTGCCAGAAGGTTTTGAGTAGTTGCTCAAGGCTTATTTTTTCAGGATCAAAAACCACCAGCGCGACTTCATTATGCCCAGTTTGTCCGCTGCACACCTCCTGGTAAGTTGGGTTGGGGGTGAAACCGGCACTATAACCAACCGCTGTGGTGTACACACCTTCAAGTTGCCAGAAGATTTTTTCCGTGCCCCAGAAACAACCCAAACCAAAGCTGATTTGTTGCAGATGCTCGCAAAAAGGCGGCTTGATAATATTACCGTTGACGAAATGTTTATCAGAGACTGGCATGCTGGTTGCACGCCCTGGCAGCGCTTTTTCTTTTGCGGGCATGTCTTGCAAGCTCATGTATTATCTTGAATTAACTGATTATAGAAACTTGGTGGTAGGCGGCTGTTTGAGTGAACGTACCCTGTTCTTATAGCATACGACTATTTTTGCGTATACTCACCTATTCGATGAATGGCTATTATTTTCGAAGTTTGGAATAAATAAGTGTTTTTATTGTGAATGACAGCATCAGAAGGGTGATAATGGGTCTAGGGCATCTCTATTAATTCATGATTGG
>CAZALW010000309.1:0-4044 GCA_964485705.1 uncultured Thiotrichaceae bacterium | reverse complement strand
AAACGTAAAAAGTTAGGGGGATTAAAGCTACCGCGTAGCGGTTTAGTTCAACAGTGTATTAGACAGAATGTCGGTACTCTGTGTTATACAGAATGTGGAATATTCAATATTCCACACTGTGGCTATTTCTTTTTAATTCACATGAAAGTTATATGGTCTTTGATCAAATTGCAACTCTCTTCCCTCCTAAAAATTATTAATTAATTTGGGATGATCATTTGGGAATGTGCCTATTATATAAAACGTTGATATTATTGTCTTTTTTAGCAAAAACTATTTTTCATGATATAGAAAAAAATTTATTGATATTAGTAATCTTTGCACAATACAGACAGGTCAAAAAACAGGCTATTGTTTGTTAATTGAGGCTGGAAACGTAGCTATTAACCCGGCTATTGGCAAGTTTTCTAACAAAGAACAGTTAACAATAGATGTTTTCATCTCATGCATCCATCGTGCAAAGGTCTCTATTAGTAAGTTAGCGTATAATGGTCGGTTTTAAACCTCGCAAGCCATTATATTACTGTTAGTCATGCCAGAAACACCGCCAGCTCGAATTCGGGAAATTCCCTATAACTACACCTCCTATTCCGACCGTGAGATTATTATCCGCTTTCTCGGTGCTGATAGCTGGCGCATTATTGAAAAACTTCGTGGCTCTCGTCGTACCGGCCGTTCGGCTCGTATGTTGTTTGAAGTGCTCGGTGATATGTGGGTTATTGAGCGTAATCCTTTTGTTAAAGATGATTTACTGAATAACCGAAAACGCCGCGATGCATTAATTGGCGCATTAAAACACCGTTTACAACAAGTTGAGTTACGCGCCGATGGCAATGCCGATGCCTTAGCGCTTCATCGAAATGGCTTAGCCGCCATCGAGAATTTTGAACAGGATTTATTATCACAAATAACACTGCGTAAAAAAACCACAAAAGCCTTCGGCGGACTCACGTCAAAACACAATATTGATTTCAGCCCACTGGCGCGGGTATCCCATTCAACGGATGCCACCGACTGGCGTATTGCTATGCCTTTTGTGGTGATCAAACCTAATACTGAAAAAGAAGTGGCTGCTCTGGTTCGTAGCTGCATCGATTTGGGGCTAACCATTATTCCACGTGGTGGTGGCACGGGTTATACCGGCGGTGCGATTCCTCTGTATGCCAACACGGCGATTATTAATACCGAAAAGCTGGAGAATTTAAGTCAGATAAAACACATCAAATTAACTGGCACTGATAAAACAGACAAATACACTGGTAAGCAGCCTGTTGTTGAATGTGGCGCTGGTGTTATCACCCGCCGCGTGTCTGATTTAGCGGATGCTCATGGTTTTGCCTTTGCGGTCGACCCTACCTCTCAGGATGCGTCGACAATTGGCGGCAATATTGCGATGAATGCAGGCGGTAAAAAAGCCGTTATCTGGGGCACGGCACTGGATAACCTGATTTCATGGCGCATGGTGACACCCAATGGCTTGTGGATGGAAGTCGAACGTATTAATCATAATCTCGGCAAAATACATGAGCAGGAAAAAGTAACTTTTAAAGTTACTCGTTATCAAGGTGATGGCAAAACGGTTATTGGTGAGCCTGAACTATTGCAGATGCAAGGTCAGGATTTTCGTAAAGCCGGATTAGGCAAAGATGTCACCGATAAATTTTTATCCGGCCTGCCCGGCGTTCAAAAAGAAGGTTGTGATGGTCTTATTACTTCGGGTCGTTTCCTGCTGCATAAAATGCCAGAACATAAACGCACGATCTGTCTGGAATTTTTTGGCACAGACATCAGTGATGCTGTGCCTGCAATTATAGAAGTCAAACAGCTGGTCGATGCCGACGAACATACTCTACTCACTGGCCTTGAGCATCTGGACGAGCGTTATATTAAAGCGGTCAAGTACACCACAAAAGCCAGTAGCGCGGATGGGCATGTTAGCGGCCGGCCAAAAATGGTTTTGCTAGCCGATCTTGCCTCAGACGATGAAAGCCAGCTGAATACTATTGCCAACCAACTTGTTGACCTTTGCAAAAAAAGAAATGCTCAGGGTTTTATCGCCATTAGTGCCGAGGCGAGAAAGCGCTTCTGGCTGGATCGCGCAAGAACCGCTGCCATTTCTGCACACACCAATGCCTTTAAGATTAATGAAGATGTGGTCATCCCGTTACCACGATTAGCCGAATACAACCGCGGCATCGAATGCATTAATATAAAACAGGCCATCAGCAATAAAATAAAAATTTGCGATGCCGTAACAGATTACCTGGCAAATCACCTGGATAGTAACCTGCAAGACACAGCGGAAGATGGCAGTTATACAAGCAGCTACACAACCAGTGTAGAAGCACAGAAAATCATCAAAAATAAATGTGAAATAGCAAAACAACTCATCAAAACCACAAAACAACGCTGGTCAGACATTCTGCAAAACCTGGACTCGCCTGCTGCCGAGGTAAAGGCTTTATTATTACCTCACGAGCAACTTGTTTATGAAAAACTTGCTCATGAAAAACTTGCTCATGAACAGAAGAACATCCGGGACAAAGACACCTTAATTGATTTGTTATTACGCCGTGAATGCATCATTTCATACAGCAATGAAATCTATCAACACTTAAGCGAAATATTTTCCGGACAGGATTTAAAACCGGTTCGGGAAAAACTTAAAAGCATTCACTATAAAATTAAAGATGCAAAATTATTTGTCGCCCTGCACATGCATGCAGGTGATGGCAATGTGCACACTAACATACCGGTACATTCGGATAATTATGCCATGCTGCATGAAGCCGATAAAATTGTTGACCAGATTATGGCGCTGGCACAGTCGCTTGATGGCGTTATTTCGGGTGAGCATGGTATCGGTTTAACCAAGATACAATATCTGGAAGCTGAAAAAATTGCCGCCTTTGCCAATTATAAAAAGCAGGTTGACCCAAATCAACACTTTAATAAAGACAAATTATCAGCAAAATCAGGTCTTGACCTGGCTTATACGCCCTCACTTCGATTAGTGCAGCAGGAAGCGATTATTCTTGAAGACAGTGAACTGGGCGCATTAAACAATGAAATTAAAAATTGTCTGCGTTGCGGAAAATGCAAACCAAAATGCATGACACATATTCCGCGTGCGAATTTATACTATTCGCCACGTGACAAGATTCTGGCAACCGGTTTAATCATTGAAGCTTTTTTATACGAAGAACAAACCCGGCGCGGCGTTTCACTTTCTCATTTTGATGAAATGAATGACATTGCCGATCACTGTACTACCTGTCATAAATGTTTGCCCCCCTGCCCGGTTAATATTGATTTTGGCGATGTCTCGATACATATGCGCCACATCCTGACTAAACACGGTCAAAAGAAAAGTAACCTGGGCGCAAAAGCAGCGATAAGCTTTCTTAATGTTACCAGCCCGTTTGCAGTAAATACCATGCGTTTGATATTGGCTCGTGGTGGATTTAAAGCCATCAATATCGGTCACTTTTTTGCCAAAAAACTGGGTCTGTTAGGAAAGAAAAGCCGTATTCCACCGAGCACCACCGGATCTGTCGAGCCAACCACACAAATTGTAAATCTGGTACGCAAACCCATCCGTGTTGCTGTGCCTCGTAAAACCAGCCGGGCATTGCTTGGTCTGGAAGACACCAGCTACGTTTCCATTATCAGAAATCCAAAGCTCAATTTTGATGAGTCAGATGCTGTTTTTTATTTTCCTGGCTGTGGCTCTGAGCGGCTATTCAGTGAAATCGCCATGGCAACCTTACACATGCTTTATGAAGCGGGTGTGCAAACAGTATTGCCACCGGGTTATTTATGTTGCGGTTATCCTCAAACTGCGGCTGGTTTAAAAAGCAAAGGTCTGTCGATAACCAGCGAGAACCGTGTTTTATTCCATCGTATTGCCAATACCTTAAATTATCTGGACATCAAAACAGTGATTGTTTCCTGTGGCACCTGTATGGATCAATTAATGAAATATGAATTTGAAAAAATATTTCCGGATTGCCGACTGCTGGACATACACGAATATTTGATGGA
>CAZALW010000308.1:0-4068 GCA_964485705.1 uncultured Thiotrichaceae bacterium | reverse complement strand
AAAGACTAAAGACTAAAGACTAAAGACTAAAGACTAAAGACTAAAGACATGCACTGTCCATTTTGTTCAGCACCCGATACCCGCGTGGTCGATTCACGCTTAGCTAATGATGGCGACCAGGTTCGCCGTCGACGTGAGTGCGTTTCATGCAATGAACGCTTTACCACCTATGAAAGCGCCGAACTTAATATGCCCCGTATTGTGAAGCAAGATGGCAGTCGTATGCCATTCAAGGAAGAAAAGCTGATTGCTGGCGTGATGCGTGCATTAGAAAAAAGGCCGGTTAATACGCAGCAGATTGATGAAGCATTAAACCGCATCAAACATCAGCTACTGGCAGCGGGTGAGCGTGAAGTGAATTCTGCAATAATCGGAAACTTGGTGATGGAAGAACTGCTGGCATTAGATCAGGTGGCTTATATTCGTTTTGCCTCGGTTTATCTTGATTTTAGTGACGTTAATGCGTTTCGTGATGCCATAGAAAAACTTGAACAAACCAAAGCCATTAAAAAGAAACACTGATTACCCGCATTTGCCATCTTAGCTGTAACTTCCATACCAGACACAAGTCGCCGAATGCGAGCCAACTGAATGCAAGTCATATGAATAGCAACGTTGAATACATGCAATATGCGATACGCCTGGCATCTAAAGGCTTATATACAACGGATCCGAATCCGACTGTGGGTTGTGTCATTGTAAAACATGACGAAATTATTGGTGAAGGCTGGCATCGACGTGCAGGCGAAGCACATGCTGAAATTCATGCTCTAAAACAGGCCGGTGAGCAGGCAAAAGATGCTACCGTGTTTGTCACTCTGGAACCATGCAGTCACACAGGTAGAACACCACCATGTGCAAATGCATTAATTAATGCCGGGGTGAAAAAAGTGATTGTCGCTATGCGCGACCCGAACCCTCTGGTTGCGGGTAAGGGGATAGAAAAGTTACACAATGCTGGTATAGAAGTAGAAAGCGGTTTGCTGGAAAAGCAGGCTCGAGAATTAAATCCTGGCTTTATTAAGCGTATGCAAGCCGGACGCCCATTTGTGCGAGTAAAGCTGGCAATGAGTCTGGATGGTCGCACCGCCATGGCATCGGGTGAAAGTAAGTGGATAAGCAGTGATGCATCACGTAATGATGTACAACGTTTGCGCGCAACAAGCTCTGCTATTTTAACTGGCATTGAAACCGTGCTGGCAGATGATCCATCGATGAATGTCAGGATGTCGGCAGCCGAGCTCAACGTCGATCAGGTAAGGCAGCCCAAACGTGTGGTATTGGACAGCCAACTGCGAATACCATTGGGAACTAAAATAACATCTAAAATAGCATCTGTAGAAGGGCAGTGTATTGTATATACTACAATGAATGTGGATAACGAAAGCCGCTATCCCTTTATCATTGAGCAGTGTGCTGCTTTGAATGCGCCCCAGGGTGGCAAAATTGACCTGAAGGCTTTAATGCGAGATCTGGCGAAAAAAGAAATTAACCTGTTGCATGTGGAAGCAGGTTCGGTTTTATGTGGTGCGCTTTTAAAAAATGAGCTTGTTGATGAAATTATTATATATATGGCACCACATATAATGGGTGACAGTGCAAAAGGTTTGTTTCATTTGCCCGAATTAGCACAGATGAAAGATAGGGTTTCACTGAAAATAAATGATGTACGTGTTATTGGTAACGATATTCGAATTACCGCAAAACCAGTGTATTGCAGATAACGAATGCATATTGAATGTAAAACTAGAGGTTATTGATGTCCACAGTTGTTGTTGTAAAAAAAGCAGGAAAAGTCTGTATCGCGGCAGATAGTCTGACCAGTTTTGGTGATTTGAAACTTAACTCTGACTATGACGCTGCGCACGATAAAATATTACAATTTGAAAAAAACCATCTTGGCATAGTTGGTAGTGCAGCGCATCAACTGGTACTGGAAAGTGTCTTTACCAGTAAAAAAATTATTGATAATAAACAGAGCGAGAAACAGGTCGAGAAATTTGAAATTGATTTTTCTTCGCGCCTTGCTATCTTTGAAACCTTTCGTGCTTTACACCCGGTATTGAAAGAAAGCTATTTTTTAAATGCTAAAGATGAAGACGATGATCCTTATGAGTCAACCCAGCTAGATGCACTGATTGCCAACCCTTCTGGCATTTTTGGTATTCATTCATTACGGGAAGTAACCGAATATAAAAAGTTCTGGGCGATTGGTTCAGGTGGTGAATATGCTTTAGGTGCGATGTTTGCAATCTTTGATAAAGCCACGTCAGCAGAAGAAATTGCTCATGCTGGTGTAGCCGCAGGTGCGGAATTTAATAATGCCTCGTCAATGCCTTTGTCCAGTTATGTGATTGACTTACAGAAAAAATAAAGAAATAGCGCATATGTTTACAGGAATAATTGAAGCCCTTGGTCGCATAAAAAATATTGAGCCTGTTGCTGGTGATATGCGTTTACATGTTGATGTCGGTTCACTCGACATGAGTGACGTGCAACATGGAGACAGTATTGCCGTCAATGGTGTTTGTTTGACTGCTGTTGAGTTTGATAACAAACACTTTGTAGCAGATGTTTCTAATGAGACAATTACCTTAACCAGTTTAAATAACCTTGCTATTGGTAGTGAGGTTAATCTGGAAAAAGCCCTGTTACCGACGACACGATTAGGCGGGCACCTGGTCAGTGGTCACGTTGATGGCTTGGGTGAAGTGCTCAGCATTAAAGAAGCATCACGATCGATTGCGCTTAGCATTAGAGCGCCAGAAGAATTGAAACATTATATTGCCATGAAAGGCTCTATCTGTATTGATGGCACCAGTTTAACGGTAAATAAAATCAGTAATACAGATTTTGAAATAAATATTGTTCCACATACACAGCAAAGAACTATTATTAAAAATTATCAACCGGGTACAAAGGTAAACCTTGAAGTGGATTTAATTGCACGCTACCTGGAAAGATTGTTAATGAAGCAGGAAGATAATCCGAGTAATGGAGTTACACTGGAAACATTGGCTAAAGCCGGTTTTACCCGGTAGGGTGGGCATGTTTTTTTGCCCACGTGTGTAGAAAATCAGTTTCACCGCGTGGGCAATAGAAACATGCCCACCCTACCAGGTACGCAGGTTTTTAAGTAAAATACTATGATGAAATTAAATACCACAGAAGAAATTATTAAAGATATCCGTCAGGGCAAAATGGTTGTCATTATGGATGATGAAAACCGTGAAAATGAAGGTGATCTTTTAATGGCATCATCCGCAGTTACGCCGGATGACGTTAATTTTATGGCACGTTATGGTCGAGGTTTGATTTGTATTACCTTAACGCAACAACGTTGCCAGCAATTAAGGTTGCCGCTAATGATTCATGGTGCCGATGCTATAGAAAGCACTAATTTCACCATGTCGATTGAAGCGGCAGAAGGGGTGACGACGGGTATTTCTGCGGGTGACCGTGCAGTTACTATTCTAGCAGCAGTGAAACCTGATGCGTCACCGAAAGATATTGTACAACCGGGGCATATTTTTCCACTCATGGCGCAACCAGGTGGTGTGTTAACGCGTGCCGGACATACCGAAGCAGGCTGTGATCTGGCTAGCCTGGCTGGCCTGGAACCTAGTTCAATGATTGTGGAAATTCTAAATGAAGACGGTACCATGGCGCGTCGCCCTGATTTAGAAAAATTTGCAAAACAACATGATTTAAAAATTGGCACGATTGAAGATTTAATCAGCTATCGACTAAAAAATGAAAAAACAGTCGAACGTATAGCAGAATGCGACTTCCCTTCACAATATGGTGATTTCAAATTAATAGCCTACCGTAATAGTCTTGATGCTTTAACGCACTATGCACTGCTGAAAGTAGAAGGTGAAATGAATTCACAAGCACCAGTGATGGTACGTGTTCATATGAAAAATGCATTAACCGATGCTTTTGGTTCGCAGGATATGAAAGCCTGGCCATTGCAGGATGCACTGAAACAGGTTGCTAAAGCAAAACAGGGCGTTGTTGTTGTGTTGACCTTGCCAGATGAAGACGCCGTTGTTTTGCAGTGGATGC